>JANWVL010000054.1 GCA_025056655.1 Candidatus Methylacidiphilales bacterium | reverse complement strand
AGATGATACCCTTCGACGCGTCGAGCTTACGCAGACGATAAACAATGTTACTCAGGGCGAGTATCAAAGTACTTTTATCTTTAGGATCATGCCAATTCCGCTCTAATACATCGAAATCAATAAAATCTCCATATTTCATAGCTTGACTTGTTATAATATTTTTTATAACGTCAGATATAAACGAATGTTTCTCTGCTTTATTTATAACACTCCATTTATAAATCGTTTTTATTATACATGTGCCTAAGTCATCTTTTATCTCATCAAGGCTTTTAAGAATATCTTTTAAACTCCAGGATGCATCTTCATCTTTATGCGAGACTAAATTAATTGCTTTCTCGATAATTTTATCTAAATTTTTATAAAACCCCATTTGCGCCAATATCCTTAATTTTGCTATAAATGAATATATTCCAAATGAATAAACATCATACCTTTCCCAATCTTCTGTAATTCTCTCAATTAATTTTATTCGAAACTGCATATCTTTTTTTAATTCAGTTAATAAAAATTTTATTATATTTTCAAGAGTAAAATTGTCTATGGAGTAAAGTATAGGTATAGCTATATCCAGGTAATAAGGGTCTTTATATCTAATGTAACGTGATATGTATAAAGCACATTGAATTATCATTCTTTCATTTAATAATGGTTTTGTAATTTTATCATAACACCCATCTTTCATCTTGGTCAAAAAAGCAAGTGCTACAATTATTTTTAATGGATCCTCATTGCTGCTATATAAAAATTTCATGTAATATATTACCACCCTAAAAATATCTAATTCGTCGCCCTTTATTTGTTTGCAAATCTTTTCTAATTCCTCAAGTTTACCGAGGTCGTTACATATAAAGTAGGCAAAAACATCTTTTTGTGCTTTCATGTTTATATTATAAACCAAAATCAACAAGCCCGATCAATTACACAAATATAATCTTTCTAAGCGAAAATATATCAACAGTTACAATGTTTGAAATCGTTATATCATCCATAAGCATAACACAATCGACTACTCATTTATAGTTCTGCTTCAAGTCATCGAAAAGTATCTAGATCGCCATTGCTTCCAATGCGTCAGGCGCAATCCGAATTTCAAGTGCGCCATTGATGACCAAACCGGTCAAGTGCGCCGATGAATGCGGCTTGGCTGCCCCTATCCCACAGTCCCCAGCCGACGACGATACTGTCGTCGAACTCGATGAGCTGTTGACATTCATCAGAAGTAAAAATTGCATCTAGCTAATCAAAAATGTCAAGTGCAGGACGCACTGCCTGATGATCTGGTAGATACTCTATTCAGCGATGAGGCCGTGGTGCAGGTAATGATAGATACAGAGCAACAGACATTTCAGTACTGTACCGAAGGCTTCATTGTATATGCTACTTTAGACTAACGAAAGGGGTATCTCTGATTACGCAGAGCAAGTCGCAGACTTAATCGGTTGAAGCAATTCATACGGACTTTTTGTGGATCTCTCTTGTTTATATTGATAGTTGCAGCGATTTTTGCCATGTGTAGAGGAGTTACGACGGTCGGTTGCGTCCTTTGTGCAATGCTGGAATCGGCAGCATCCCTTCAAGCAAACGCATCCGGGTTATCAGAGCTATCCGTGGAATAAAGCAAGTATTTGGATTTATGTACTACCTACAATTATCTAGCAAATTCTCTCTAAATGCAATCATGATTAGCTAACTATGTAAAGTGCATTGCTGAGCGTACTCTCATTTCTATCACACGCACATAACAGATCGTCAACTATATTTGTTTGATTGATAAACAGCTTACATTGGCCTAGATTAAAAACTCTCTTCTCGAAAATATTTGAAAAGTAGTTGACTTTAAAAACAATGAGTTTTACTTCAAGCAGCTAAAATATCTCTTTTTTATTGTAGAAGTAAGCTTACCGATAGATATTATTATTTATGATCTTGATGGATGATCAGATGAAATCGTCGTCGTTGTTTTTAGCATTTTATGCATAATATCACCTCGACCTAATTCCATCAATATATTCATTGTCGCCAATATATTCATTATCGCTTTAAGATGATCAGCTTGGTGCGTATTTTTTATCACTTCCAATGCCGGTTGAATAATATTTTCCTGTGGTATAAATTTGAGAATATCTTTATCTTCAACCTTGAAATCTTTAGCTAAGATATGTGCATTTTGGTATAAAAATTTAAAGGCCGATGAGCTCCCACTTGATAAAACAATGTCATTTATTTTATCTGATAAATTGTATTCAACAACCATATGCTTTAGATGTTCAGCAGTTGGATTGTTATCTTCTATCATTTTATAAACACACAGCACTAAAAAGTTATTATTTATTGATTTAATTTTATCTTTATTTCTTATCAAGTATTCTGCTGTTTTATCTGGAGATATATCTATTGCTATCCTGAGGCAATCATCAAATTTATCTTCATTCAGTCTACTATCTAATATTTTCTCAATTATGTCCCATCTCTTTTTCAATTTGGCGTGCTTTAATAATAACGCCTCTATACTATCACGTTTTGTATTATCACGATTTTCATAGGTGAATCGGTCAAAGGCTTTGATCATCTCAATCAAATTATCTTCACTAATTAATTTAGCTACAAAGTCGGGATATTTATACTCAAAAACCTCCATGTAGCTGTTTTTGATAAACTTTTGAATGGTCTTGTTAATTAAATCCTTATCCATGCTATGAATCACTGCGTCTAGGAGGTTTATATTAATAGAATTATCCAGAGAATCTATCAGTTCGTGCAATTTATTAATACACTCTTTAGACCCTGTCTTTCCGATAGCTATTATTATATTATCATCAAGCATAGGCTGATTAGATATTAGTTGATACAGTCTTTCACAGCGATTATTTAGCAAAAACTCGAACCTTTCTTTGCTATAATATTCACCCCTCAATACAATACCCTTCGACGCGTCGAGCTGACGCAGACGATAAATAATGTTACTCAAGGCGAGTATCAAAGTCTTTTTATCTTTAGGATCATGCCAATGCTGCTCTAATACATCGAAATCAATAAAATCTCCATATTTTTTAGATTGGTCTGTTATAATATTTTTTAGAATATCAGATATATCTGACCATTGCCGCGCTACATTTATCACTCTCTCTTGATAAATCGTGTTTATTATACTTGTGCCTAGGTTATCTTTTAGACAATCAATTTTTTCAAGGATATTCTTTAAATTCGAGTAGGTAACATTTATATATTTATGACAAACTGAGCCAATTGCCTCCTCTAGAATTTTATCTAAATCTTTATAAAACCCAGTTTTTGCTAATAGCCTTAATCTTGTCACAAATAAAGGGTTTACAAATGAATAAACACCGTGGTTTTGCCAATCCGCTGTAATTCTCTTAATAAATTTTGTTCGAAACCACATATCTTTTTTTAATCCAATGGCCAAAAATTTTATTATATTATCCCTGGCCGAACTGTCCATGTAGTCAAGCATGGGTATAGCTCTATCCAGATAATAAGGGTCTTTATATCTAATGTAACGTGATAAGTATAAAGCACATTGAATTATCTCTCTTTCATTGAATAATGGCGCAGTAATTTTATCATAATACTCGTCTTTCATCTTGGTCAAAAAAGCAAGCGCTACAATTATTTTTAATGGATCATCATTGCTGTTATATAAAAATCTCATGTAATATATTACCACACTAAAAATATCTAATTCGTCACCCTTTATTTGTTTGTAAATATTTTCTAATTCTTCAAGTTTACCAAGGTCGTTACATATAAAGTAAGCGAAAACATCTTTTTGCGCTTTCATGTGTATATTATAAGCCAAAATCAACAAGCCTGATTTTTACATAAGCAAAATCTTTCTAAGCGAAAAGATATCAACTGTTATAATGTTCGCAATCGTTATATCACTAATAAGCATAACACAATCGACTACTAACTTATAATTCTTTTCCAAGCCATTGAAAGGTATCTAGATCGCCATTGCTTCCAACGCATCAGGCGAAATCTGAGTGTCAAATGCGCTATTGATGATCATTCAGGTCAAGTGTGCCGGTGAATGTAGCTTGGCTCACCCACCCTCCTCTATCCTACAGCCCCCAACCGACGACGATACTGTAGTCGAGCTTGAGGGGAGTAAATAAAATTGGATACATGAAGCATCCAAAGAGACATAAGCGAATCGGTGGTCAAACAAGGCAAGAATCACAGCAGCAGCCAGCGCTACCTGTGCAAAGCCTGCAATCGTCATTTCACCCCTCAGCCCAACCCAATCGGCTACCCGCCTAGAATCCCGCGCC
>JANWVL010000053.1 GCA_025056655.1 Candidatus Methylacidiphilales bacterium | reverse complement strand
GCTAAAGCTGATGGCGACGCACCAGTGCAGGCTTATATTGCTGCGATGCCTGGATGGAAACGCGACGTTGGGCAACATCTCGATGCGTTGATCACTCGACTTGTGCCCCAGGTATGCAAAGCCGTGAGGTGGAACACCCCGTTTTACGGCATCGAAGGGCGAGGCTGGTTTCTGGCGTTTCACTGCCTCTCAAAATATGTGAAAATTGCGTTTTTCCGCGGGGCATCACTACGACCGATCCCTCCCATAGAATCCAAGCAGAAAGAGGTTCGCTACCTGCATATTTACGAGAACGATCAACTAAATCAGACCCCAATAGCAGACTGGATCACACAGGCCGCAGCGCTGCCCGGATGGAACTTCAATAATCCATCCAAGGCCACGCCCAAACCAAAGAATAGAGCTTAACGCACACGTCCTACACCTCGCGCAGATCTCAATAAAGACTATCCCAATCACCTCTAAAATCTCATCACCACAATATAAACAAACCTTACCTCGTTCCTGCCCCCTCTAGCCATTGGCTTGCCCCCTCCATCACACCACCATAACCTCCTTCGCCGGGTTGATCACAGCTTCGTCAATTTGCTCAACACGTCGCTGCAGATACCGATACGCCACCATCCATGCCAAGAAAATCACTGGGATCGCAACAATAATCCCCACCACAAGGGCCAATAAACCCGTTAAAATCACTAACACCGACAGCAGCCAAAAACCGACTATATTCCAAAAATTCCCTCGCGTCAGCCTCCAACTGTATTGGAGAGCCTCAACTGGTCCCAGTTTCCCGTCCACCAGTGCATTAATCGCAAAACTCCAACGAACCATCAAAATGATCAAAGGAATGATGAAGCACAAGAAAACCGGAGACAGATCCGCTTCCATTGAAATACTGAACTTTGACTGTGATATATATACTTCATTGATCGAATATGACCCCCCAGTGAGAATATGTAATCCCAACATTAACAAGAATGCGACTATGGAATATAACAAAGAAAAGAAAAATATGAGAATATACAACCCCAACATCGGCAAAAACCGGCCTCCCTCGGAAAACAGCATTCCCACCGTCGCTCGATTTCCTCGCACGACCTCCAACCCCACTCGCACCATCCCCAAGCCGAGAAACCACTGAATCAGCACGCTCGCAATGTGAACAATCCAATCGAGGACGCAGTTCGGCGAAACTTGTGCCCTAATCTCTAGAATTGAAAACTTTCTAGACTCACACTTCGGAATCTCCACTCCACGATCGCTTTCCACCGGTGCCACTACTGTTTCCAACACGCTCAATCCCGTAATGATCAAAACATAGACAAGCCCTACCGCAAACAAGTTAGGAAAAGCCACCTTCAAAATTGCCCAGCCTCTTTTGAAGCAGTTAATAACGGGAAGTTTGGTTGGCGGCTTCGGCAAGTCCTCTAAGGGCACAAATCCAGGCCCTCGCGAGCGCGTCTTTTCCAGCTCGGCGGCTTGCGGCGTCGCATTGGGGTTGGCAGTTCCGTCTCCAACCTTTGCTGCGTCTCCTTCTCTTCTCCCTACCAATTCAGATACCTCGGAATACTCCTTCCAATCAGCCATGCCTTTCCGCCACACCAACGTCTGCGGGCCAATCTCACCACGCGAATAGAGGGACTTCAAATCCGCCTGAGATACAGGCCCTATTTGTTGATTATCTTTTGCATACCACCAACCACTCATGCTAGAACCTGTTTAATAATGTGCTCGCTCAGACACAATCTTATTTCTGAGCGAACGCTTCTGCCTATCCTGCCCTTTCAGGCTTATCCGATCCCCAAGCCCAGTTGATCTGCATTTTTCTTTTAGCATGTGAACTGAGCAGTTTGTCCACACCATCCTTCCAACCAGTGTGCCAGACATCTGCACCATTGCTCGGAAGCTATCTTTGAAAATCTTCCCGTTCTATTGGCGCACCATTGTGTTTGACCGCCTTAGATTCTATTAGCTTTGGTTGTGCCGTTGCCTATTGCTTTCTAAGAATGACGCTGTCTTGGATGCCACATCGTCCTTCCACTCTCTTAGACAGACAACCTAAAACACCTTCAAAAAACGGTCTCATCCAGGACTCCTGATCCAAAGGCTGACTCCCCGTCTGGATCATCGCCTCCCGCTTCTACAGCAGCGGACAGGTATTGATAACGTCAGCCTGTTTCTTCCGCCCCATGTAATCGTCCCGGTGCCAGTTTGCATCAAGGGTGCTAGACTTCCGTAAGCGTTGAGATTGGCCGACCGATTCGTGTTTTTTCGCCTACAATGACCGATCCGTTCATTTCTCCACTTCCTCCATTCAAGCCATCCTCGAGCGAGTGGATCGATTTATAGCCGCTGGAGACTCACATTCTCCCGCCTTCGCCTCCGAAGAGGCTAATCGTGAGCTTTTCCTCAGCACCCGAGTGAATGAAACTCATCGCCCCTTTGGATGAGGCTGAAGGAGCAGCGGGCGAGACTCGTGAGGCTAAGAGAGACGTTTGTGGATAACAAAGAGCCGCGAGAAGGAAGAAGAACGGCCAG
>JANWVL010000052.1 GCA_025056655.1 Candidatus Methylacidiphilales bacterium | reverse complement strand
ATCGAGCTGCGCAAATACGGCAGCGTGCCGCACAGCGGCTTCGGGCTGGGCGTCGAGCGCACGGTGGCTTGGATCTGCGGCATCGAACACGTGCGCGAGGCCTCACCATTCCCGCGCTTGCTCAATCGCCTCTACCCCTAGCTGCGGCCATTGGGCGCAATCGTTTTAGCGCGCAAGCTCCCGAACGTAACACCACACCATAGGGCTTCAGGTGATGCGGAAGCGACACGGCAGCGGCGGATACGCCGACGGTGCCGGCAGTACCTGGCGCGTTACCTTCTACTGCTCCAATAGTCTGACCATTCATTTCGAGCGTTGCCTGTGATTGCGCTACATAATCCTCAGTTCGTCGTCTCTGGCAACGAGCAATCCTACAAGCTGCGCGCCTCCAGATGTCCTATTTGTGTCCTATTTTTAGTGCAACCCTGCGGAGATGCATGAGACCAGCACACCGCCGAGCTTGCCAGAGCAGCTGCTGTTGGTGGTGCTGGAAGCATTGCGGCTATGGTTCGACTAGCCCGTTCGCCCGGAGACGGTGCACTGGTGCACCATGGAGAAAGAGCATGGTCGCCTTGTGCAGGATCAGGTGCGGGCGACGACCGTGCTCGACGCCTATCTGCAAACGTTAGGCTGGCCAAAGGTCGGACAATGTCTGTGCATTCAACAGCGGAGCCTGCGGATGGCCAGCAGGGTCGAGACTGGTCACACGCACTACGCTATCACCAACCTGACCGCGAAGGAAGCACCGGCGAGGCGGGTGTTTGAGTGGTGGCGCGGTGACGGGCAGATTGAGAACCACGGGCACTGGGTGCGGGATGTGGAGTTTGGCGAAGACCGCTGTTCGGCGCGCCGCCGACAGGCGTCACGTGCGTGAGTGGCCTTGCGCGATAGGGCGATCGGCTGCTGCGCTTCCGGGGTGCCCGTTCGATCACTCAAGCGCGCGCTGCGCTCGCGTTTAGCCCTGAGCATGCTGCTTCGATCATTGGTACTCCGCTAGTATTCCGCTAGATTGAGCCAGTCCTGGGCGTTATCCAGACCTGTGGACAAGCCCCATCCACAACAACCTAATTCGCGCTTCGTGGACGGTTGCGCTCTATTAAGCCTAGATTTAGTAGGCCAGCGCGCGTCACACGCCACCGATAAGCGGCTAACGGCCTCGCTGAGGCCGCCGGCGAGCTGCGTCGGCGTGTGCTGGACGAGATCCGCAGCGGCCACAGCAGGAAGCCGAGCCCCTGCTAGCGACAATGGATAGGATTTACGATCTGCTGGTGACGATGGACTTCCCCGACACGCTGCGCCGCAACACCGACATGGTGCGCGGCGTCCCTAGAACGCACGCGATAGACGTTACATCGCGCGCGTCAAGATAGGACGCGCGCGATGCCTTTTCCGCGCCGGCGCGTGCAGAGGAAATCGCATTTCCAGGCGTGAGCAGGCGATGGCAGCGGCGCCGCCTGATCAGAACATGATCAAAACATGATCAAAACAGTCTTGATTTATGGTGAAGGATGACTAGATTGATTTGCGCGAATCGAAGTTATCTGAGTAAAGCAAATTCCACTTTATGTTCACTAGAGGGAGGGCAAAATGACCAAGCAACACGCCTCAAAGTGGGGTTCACTGACAGCGGCGATCATGCTGGCACTGATGGCATTACCGGCCGCGACGCCGGAGAAGGTGGCCAAGGCCGCACCAGTGCCGCCGACAGGGACATGGCCTTTCTACCGTTACGACCTGCAGCGCACCAACCGTGTGCCGCCATCCGCAGGGCAGGCCAACATCACCCAGCCGGCGGTCAAGTGGACGTATCCCGTCGGTGGGGCACCCAGTGCGACGGTCGCCGACATCACCGGCCTGAACGGCGTGCCAGACGGGCAGCCAGAAATTGTCACTTGGGGCGGCGGGCGTGTGCGCGCCTACAACCCGCGTAACGGGGAGTTAATTTGGATCAGTGAGCTCATCGCTGACCTAGACATGTATGCCTATCAGAGCGGCGTCGTGCATATTAGCAATGTGGATCTCAGCGCGAATGGCAGCGTGGAGATACTCGTTGCCGTGACGTCTGGGTCAAAATGGTTCCTGTATACATTAGCCGGTGCAAACGGTCAGCAACTCTCTGTCATCAGTCAGAACACGCCAGAGAGCAGGCCTCCTCGGATCGCCGATATCAACGGTGACGGACGCATCGAGGTCGCCGAGCAGGGGAGTCGCTCTCAAAAAGTGGTTTACACGTTTGCATCTGGCGCTACGATGCCAACACTCATTGCGGTAGTCACTGCCGATCTATCAATGGCAAGCGTTGGAGACGTTAACAATGACGCTATCCGCGAACTGCTTTATACAGGACAAGGAGGCAACATCCAGATAGTCAATTCGAGCACCTGGGCAGTTGTAACAGCGGTGGTGACGAGTGTTTCAGGGGTTGAGAACTATCATGGAACGATAAGCGATGTGTTGTTCGGGCCGAGTTATCCTGGCCCGGAAATCATCCTCAGCAGATACTCGCTATCCTCGCCCTACGCTGCGTTCGCAATCAGTCGAATCGGTGCAGCGCCAAGCTATCCGATCACGACGTTGTGGGTGAATACGACTACACAGACTTCACAGCAAGTAGTGGGCATAGCCGACTTGAACGGCGGAGATCGCGAAGTGGTACTCTCCCGACAGATCGCTGGGCAGTGGCAAACGGTGATTCATGATCCGCTAAATGGGACAACGATTGCCTCGGTCAACAACCAGTATTGGTGTGGCGCGGCCAACCTAGATGCCGACGCGTTTGACGAGCTTGTCCTATGCGAGCCGACCGGCAGCAATCTGATCGTGCGAGTCTACGATGGAATTCCCCCGACCTTGAAGTGGCAGCGCACGGTTAGGCGCCTGGTCACTTTCGGTGGCGACTGGCTCAGGGAGCCTCTAGTAGCGGTATTAGGCAACGCCGACTTCGACAGCGACGGCGTGCGTGACATAGTAGCGATCGAGAGCAACAACGCGGCGGTTGTAGCATATCGCGGCAGCGATGGGGAAGAGATTCGTCGCTTTAACTTCCCCAACGATGTGCCACACGACGTGCGATTCATTGGCGGAGTGGGTAACCCTAACACGCCGGAGCTGCTTCTGGCCGGTGCGGACGGCTTCCTGCGCTATCTCGACAGAACCTTCCAGTTTCAGCGGGCGATGTATGCTGGCACAGCAACGGTGCAACCCTACGTGGTGAACACCAACAATGACGCGCGCAACGAAGTGATTATTGTGACGCCGTTCGGTCTGCAGAACCTTGACCCCTACAATGCTACACAGCAGACCCCGCCGCAGAGGAACTGGACGTATCGACTAGAAAGCCTTGCTTTGCTTGAAGATCGCAATCTCAACCGTTGGCATCCTGTAGATATTGATCAAGATGGTTTGTGGGAATACCCACTGTTCGAGCGCACGGTGCCGACCGGGTATGTCGTGCGTTTACTGCGTAAAAACCCCCTGAGCGGTGCAGAAAGCGTTCTGGCTAGTTATCCGGTTCCAACCGGTACGCTCACCCCTCATCTGCTAGGCGTTGGCGAGTTCGACTCCAATCCCGCACAGAGCGAACTGCTAATGTCGGAGGGATGGATCGGCGAATTCCCAGTTCATGGCATTCGGCTGTCCGGCAGCGCATTGCTGCAAATATGGAATCCGTATGCTCTTGGCTCGCCTCGGACTAATACATCGGCGCCCGTAGCAGTCGGCGGAGACATCAACATGGATGGGCGCGATGATTTCTTGCTCCAGACAGACCTTATCCAGTTGCGTTCGGGTGGTGACGGCGCCTTGCTCATGTCGAGGAGCAGTTGGGCCAGCCGGCAACAGCCGATGTTGGCACAATTGGACGCAGATAGTCCGCTGGAGGCGATATCGGTTGGGCAGAGCCGTCTAACCGTAATTGATTTCACGGCAGCTTTCAATGTGACTTTCTCACGCACCGTACCTTTTGTTGATGACCGAGCAAGGTCAGTGGCCGATGTAAACACCGCGGAGCCGGGGCTGGAGATCGTGTTCAATTGGTTGGATGGCAGTCTAGCAACGGCTTCCGGCGTGACCGGGAACGACATCTATACGCGCGGGCTGGGGATGGCGTTCAACACCGGCACATGCGAGACGTTCATCAATCAGCCGGTGGCCTATCTCGGCGGTCAGGTGGACGCTGTTGAAACGATGTGTCCAG
Source organism: Candidatus Methylacidiphilales bacterium (assembly GCA_025056655.1). Classification (NCBI taxonomy): domain Bacteria; kingdom Pseudomonadati; phylum Verrucomicrobiota; class Methylacidiphilae; order Methylacidiphilales; species Methylacidiphilales bacterium. Next base: position 40,123 of record JANWVL010000052.1, on the reverse strand, counting down.
GCGCGGCGCGGCTATGGACGATCAACGATATCGCAGTAGCCAACGTGGACAACGACGCCGGCGATGAGATCCTGGCCGCCTCGGAAAATGGTTACCTCTATGTGCTGAACGCCGAGAACGGCAGCCTGGTCTGGGCATATAACTTCTACTATCCGGTGCGCTATATTGCCGTTGCTAACATTGACAACGACCTGCAACTGGAGGTGCTGGCCAGCGTCGCTGACGGCTTCTTATATGCGCTGGAGCAACAAACCTTCGCTCGGCCGTCATTGGTCTGGGACGGCGAGAGCGCAGTGATCAACGACGACATTGATGTGCAACTGGAGCGCGCCTGCTACCGCGGGCACTGGACGGTGACGCAGGACGCGCTTCAGGGCTGGCCTAATGGCTTCCGCGTGGCGTTGCGCGACGAGGGCGGCGCACTGATGACGCAGGGCTACGTGAACGTACCCCGCGAGACTACCACAGTGCAGGGGGTAGTGTTGTGCGCCGGGGGCAGCAACCCACAGTTGGTCAGCCCACTGGTGCCAGGGCGGCGCTACTTCCTAGAGGTAATTGCGTATCAAGGCGGACGGGCTTCCGCGCCGACCTTCAGCGACATGGTGCTGGTGGCAGCGACGGGTGACTTTGGGCAGAGCGCTAAGAGCGTGACGCCGGCGACGGCAGGGCCGGGCAACGTAGTGACGTGGACGGTAGTGGTGCGCAACAATGGTGTGGCAGCGGCGGGTGCGCAGATGTTCGACCCGATCCCGCTCAACACCAGCTACGTGACTGGCTCGGCGACGGCGACGAGCGGCGCCGTGAGCTACCAGGCGGCAAACAACCGGATTACGTGGGACGCGGGCGGCATGATGCCACCGGGTCAGGCGGTGACGATCACCTTCCAGACGCAAGTGACGACGATGTTCAGCAGCGGGCTGATCCGCAACCGAGCAGAGGTGATCAACCAGAGCACGGGCGTGCGCACGCTCGTAGAGGCGAACGCGTCTGTAGGAGCGTCGAACCTGAGCAGCGCGGAGAAGACGGTGGATCGCGCCGAAGCGCAATTGGGGGACGTGCTGACCTACACAATCCGGGTGACGAACACGGGCACGGCGGCGGCTAGCGGGACGCTGATAGACGATCCGCTGCCAAGCCCGGTGACTTTCCAAGGCAACCTGACCGCGACCGGCGGGAGCGGCAGCGCCATCTACAGCGCGCTACAGAACCGGGTGCGCTGGACGGGGACGCTAAACCCCGGGCAGTCGCTAGAGGTGAGCTTCCGCGTGCGGGTGAACGTAGCGAACGCCGTGGTGGATAACTGCGCGACGATGCGCGACGCGCTGAATGGGACTTTCCGTCGCTGCGCGCGGACGATAGTGGGGTCAGGCGGGCCGGCGCTGGCCGGGTCATACAAGACATCAGATCGGCTGAGCTACGCAACGAGCGACCAGATCACCTACACAATCGCAGTGATCAACGACGGGACGACGACCTCGACCATTCAGTTGCGCGATCCGCTGCCTGCGGGGTTAAGCAATGTGCAAGCGGGCGCGACAGCAGGGACGGTGAATGTGGCAGGCAGCATGGTGCAATGGGACGGCAGCCTGCTGCCTGGCGGCCAGGCACTGATTACGATTCGGGCGAACTTGAACTTGCTAGACGGAGTGTTGAAGAACACAGCGGTGATGACGGACGTGACGAGCGGACGGGTGTACACGCTGACGCGCGAGGTGCTGGTTGGCACTGCGCCGTCGCTGAACGGGGAGAAGTTCTCTGAGCCGCTGAGCGCGAGAGTAGGGGAGGAGATCACCTACACTATCCGGCTAGAGAACACGGGGAACGCGGTGGCGGCGAGCGCAGTAGTGACCGATCCACTGCCTTCTGGGACGAGCTATGTGGCCGGGTCGGCGCAGTCCAACCGGGGAGTAGTGACCTATAACGCAGCGCAGCAACGGCTGGAATGGAGTGGGCCAGTGTGGATCACAGCGCCGACGTTCATTACGTGGCGGGTGAAGGTAGAGGCAGGCGCGCCAGCAGGGTCGCTGATCCTGAACGAGGCGCGCTCGTTCGACGGGGTGAGCGACCTGGACACGTTCGTGGCGACGACAGCAGTGGATGTGCCGGCGGGCAAGGCGCTGATCCGGACGTTTGTGTATAGCGGCACGGGGGCGACGGCGATGGTAGGCGTGCAGGTGAGCGCGGCCGGGCTGGTGACGGTGACGCGGAACACGGACACAAGCGGGTATGCGGGTCTGCTGGTGGATGCTGGGATGACGCCGACGAACTACGCGGTGTTCCAAGTTGTGCCGCCTGGCTACGTCAACCTGACGCCGAATCCCGTAGGCGTACCCGGGGTGGTCGAAGGTGGGGTATACAACGTGGTGTTCCGCAACGCGCTTGGCGCGCCAGTGGGCTTCGGCTGGGTGAAGGGTGTGGTGTTCAACGATGCGAACGGCGACGGGCAGCGCAACATCTTCAGCGAAGTAGGGCTGGGCGGATGGACAGTAACGGCGAGTGACGGGCAGACGATGCAGACGCTGGCGGATGGGAGCTACTTCTTCCTGCTGGCAGCCGGTGGGCGCGTGATCACGCAGACTAATCAGACAGGATGGGTTGCGACGACGCCAGCGCTGGTGCCGGTGGTAGTAGCGTCACAGGGGGTGCATGAGGTAAACTTCGGGGTATGGCAGTGCCCGCCTGGGTCGCCGGTGTGCGTAGATCCGCCAGAGGGGTATGCGTGGTTGTTCGGCTATGTGTATCGCGACGCGGACGCGACGTTGAACGCGCCGGATGGGCTGATCGGCCCCGGGGATGATCCGCTAGCGCTGGTGGACGTCTGGACGACGATCGGGACGTTCAGTGCGAGCGACGCGACGGACGCGAGCGGGTTCTACTATGTGCAGGTGCCTGCGGGCAACGGGGTGGTGAGCTACACATTGCCGAGCGGATATGTCGCGCTGACGCCGGCGGCGGTGCCGCTAAGCGCACCAGACACTGGTCGGCTGAGGGTGGACTTCGGGATGATCAACGCGACGCAGTGTGCGGCAGGGACGGGCATAGTGAACGGGTTCGTGTATTCAGACACAATACCGGTTGGGCAGTTCTTGCTGGGAGTGGACGGACCAACACTGACGGAGGCGCCGGTGACGTTCGGGGTGCAGACGCAGCGGACGAACTGGATGTATGCATTCGCGTGTGTGCCGAGCGGTAGCGGGACGGTGAGCGCGGGCAACCCAGCTGGCTACACGAACACCACGCCGAACAGTGTGGGCGTGACTGTGCCGAGCCAGGGAGCAGCGAGCGCGCACTTCGGGAAGGCTTTTCAGAATATCCCGGTCGGGCCGCGCTACGCCTACGTGCCAATCGTGCGGCGGGAACCGTAGCATCACTCCTGCTTCTCTTCAAAGAGAGAAATAGATGGGTCAGTGAAACTTGTGAAGGCCTGGGTTAGCCCAGGCCTTCAAGTTGCGCTGGCGTGGTGGGTGGTAGCGCGTCAATCCAATGCGCCACTTCGTCGGCGCGGTAGTGCGCGCGGGCACGCAATTCTTTCAGGCTAGATTCGGCTAGATCGCACGCGCCGATCGTGTCGCCGTGTGCAGCGCGCACACGCGCCAGGCCGAATCGCCCAAGCGCGGCCACGTCGGCGTAGCCCCGCTGGTCGGCAAGCTCCAGGCCGCGCGTGAACGCATCTTCGGCGTCTGTTAGCGCATTCTGCGCTAGATGATATTCGCCCAAGGCGACGTGCGCGCTGGCAGAGAACCAGGCGAACCCATGCTGCTCAGCCAGCCCTAACGCTTCGCTCAGGTGCTGGCGCGCCGATTCAAAGCGCTGGCGTTGTGTCTCCAGCAATCCCAGAGCGTATTCCAGCAGCACGATATTGGGCAAGCTGTTGAGCTGGCGGGCGAGCGGAAGTGCGTCGCGGTAGTAGCGCTCAGCAGTCTCATCGTCGCCGCCCTCGGCGGCGATGATCCCCAGCGCTGTCGAGGCGTACAGTACGCGATCGCGGAAGTCAATGCGACGAGCCAAGTCGAGGCCAGCTTGCAAGTATCGGACAGCTTCGGCGCGGCGGCCACGCTGCCAGCACAAAGCACCCATGTAGATTAGGACGATAGTTTCCGTCACAGGGCGTTGGAGATCGCGAGCCAGGCTGAGCGTCTGCTGGATGGCGGCCTCGGCTTCATCGTAGCAGGCCAGGTGGCCAAGGGCGCTGACTCGAGTGGCCAGCGCGGCGAGGCGTTGGTCGGGAGAACGATTGATCTCGTCCAGGGCGAGTGCCTGATCGCAGGCATCCAGTGCTTGCCGGGCGTCGCCGGCCTGTAGGTGCGCATGAGCCAGGGCAAGCAGTGCCGTCGGCAGCAGATGGGTGGCTCGTTCGCGGATGTCGGCCACAACCTGATCGAGGTGGCGGATGGCAGCGCGCAGCTCGCCGTGCCACAGGAGTACGCGTCCGCGCAGGATGCCAAGGTGGTGGCGCTGTGCGGAGTCATCATTCGGCAGGCCTGCCTCGGCGATCTCTAACAGTCGCTCGGCGAGGGGGCGCAGCCCGCGCCGGTCGAGGCAGTCGAACAGGAGGATTGCGAAGTGAGCGGCGGCCTGAGGCGCGCGTGCCTCGATGGCGGCTTGAACAGCGGTCAAGGCAACGTTCCACTCGGCTGGCGGAAGCGGGCATAATTCAGGCGAGCGGAGTCGCTGCACCGCATGCTCAAGGAAGGCTTTGCGGGCAGCGTCACGGATCACCTCTGTTCGAGGAGATGTAGCGGCCACATGCCAGTCCACGATGACCGGATGGATGCTGTAGGCAGTGCCGCGGCACTCGATCAAGCTGGCGTCTACTAGTCGGTCCAGAACCTTTAGCTCTGCCTGATCGCCGACAGTGGCGCGCAATACCGCCAGCGCCGCTTCTTCGTCGAAGGTTACCGGCTTGGGCAGAAATATGCACAAGCTGGCCAGACCGCGCCGTTCTCGGGCGCTCAGCAGCGAGACGCTCAGCGCAATGGTCTCGCCTAGCGAGCGCGCACCGGGCGCAAGCCCGCTGGGTTCGCTCAGCGCGGGTTGTAGGCTCAGTCGTGCGCGGCGCTCGCGCAACCGCGCGAACGCCGCTTGAATGCGCCGTGGCTGGCCGGCGTGGGATTCGCGACGCAGGTAGTGGCCTATCAAGGACAGCGCCAGCGGCAAACCGCCGCACGCCTGCGCGATTTCCTCCATCGCCTCGCGCCAGTCTGCTTCCAAGCCAGGGGCTAGGGCGTTCAGCACCTGCAGGCTTTCCTCTAGCGTCAACTCCTCGACGCGCAGAGTGGCATGCGCGTCGGCAAAGACTAGCGCAACCTCGGCATTCGATGTCGCAAGGACATAGGCGCAGTGCTCGTTGCCGATGAGCAACGGCGCGATGTGCTCGCATTGCCATACATCGTTGAAGGCGAATAACATGTGCCGCGCATCCAGCAAGTGGCGCAGCGTCTGCGCGCGCTGCGCTGTGTTTAGCCGGCCCAGGTCATGCTGGCTTAGGCCGAGCGCTAGCCCCCAGTCACCGAGGATGGTGGCTAGATCGGGCTGCGCTCCCAGATAAGCCCACAGCACGCCGTCGGCGAACTGCGCCTGCGCGAACGGCGAGCGCACTACACGGGCCAGCGCTGTGCTCTTGCCGCTGCCTGGCAAGCCATACAGAGCCAGCCGCCGGCAACCAGATGCCAGCAGCGACTCGGCCTGTTCCAGCAGCCTCTGCCGACCAATGAACGGCCCGCTTACCACTGGCGCGGTGTTGATGGGCCAGTTCGCCTGACCAGAATTCGACGTCGTCGAGGCCGCCACGCTTGTGATCGCACGCGCCTCGGCCTCCTGCAACTGCGTTCCTAGTGCGTCGAGTGCTTGTTGCAACGCGCGGCGGCAGCTGACTGGCTGCACGGACAGTTCACGAGCGATTTCGGCCAGTGGCTTGCCCTCCAGGTAGTGCTCGGTCAGCGTCAGATACGCACGCCATCTGCGGTCAAGTGGACTGGGGACTGTGCTGGCCGGCCGTAGACGCTCGATGAAATCACGCACGACAGCGCGCACGGCTGTGGCAGTCTCCTCGTGATGCGCTGTGAGCCGCTGTGTCACCAATCGCCCCCGCGCTAGGGGATGCGCGCACAGCCTCGCCGGATCGTGCCAGGCGCGCAGTAAGCGACGTAGTGACTGGCGCCCATACAAATCTTCTAATGACTGCGCCGCCTTTTTACCTAATGCACTCAGCCGGCGATGTTTGCCCATGTTCGGCTCACAAACCAAACTTAGGTAGGCCGATGATGATCAGAACTTGATCAAATTCTACTTGAAAGAAGCAGCCCTGTTCGCTAAGCTCTAGCTACACGCAGGGGAAACGCATCACTCATTCTAAGGTCGCGCCCGCTTGGAGCACTTTGAGCAGGTAATCGTTGTCCCACCCCGCACGCTGCCGCTTCCCCGCTAAGCTGTCTTTGGTCGTCTTCTCCAGCTCGAGCAAGTTCAACGCAAAACGTCTCACCACGGCGAAGTTCGTCGCCTCAAAGCCCACCTGCGCTCGACTCAGATCTTCCTGAAAGATCACATCCAGCGTCCAGTGCAGATTGTTCTCGAGACTCCAATATCGTCGCACCGCTTGGGTACAGCGCTTCACATCCCCCTTCAGGCTGGTAATGAAGAACGCTTGACTCCGTTCCACCCGATCGCCCATCTACCGCGTGCGATCCACGATCCCCATCGTTCCAAGTTGCCACCAGGCTCCCTTGTGGTTGAAATACGCCACATATTCCGGATCGCTCACCAGCACGTAGCGCCGCGTCTGGATCCGGCCTTGTGCCTTGCTACGGTCTGCCCAGCGCTCATGCTTGACCGCTCGATAACCGATCAGCGCTTCATGCGCTATCATCGCGATCACTTCATCGTATAGATGTCCCTGATTGTCATTCAGCGCGAACACATAATCACCGCCATGTTCCACGACGATCCGCGCATGCTACGTCTGGTAATAAGCTGTATTTGCAGTCACCATGCAACCCTTCAGCACCAACTGTTGTAAGATCTCCGGTACTGTAGCAATTTCATTGCTCCCCTCGGCACTTACCGCTTAGCCAGCACCAGCCAGGCACTGCTGGTTCAGGCGCAGACTATCTTGATAGCTGCCCGCCTACTCTATCGGTTGTAGCTGCGTCGGATGGTCTTGTCATCTAAGGTGATCACTTCTCGGGTTTCAGTCATAAGATCGCCTGCATCCAACAGATAAAGCAGGGCTGAAAGGTCGTCTGGCACAACAAGAAGATGAACATGCGCCGAAAGGTGTCATGCGAAAGGATGCCTCAAGAAAGATCGAGGACCGTGGCCAGCTAGTCGCGTTTGAGCCTGCAATGGCGCTCGATGGCCACCCATTCATTTGCACCAGCGATTATGGCAATAATGGCCATGATGATGACGGTCTTCAGCGGATATAGCTTGCCGTGATCTCGGCGAGGGAGTGTCAGCTCGTCTAGGTAGCTTTTCAAGCTTGTGCGGATGAGAGTTATACCCAAATAATCATCGCATTCTTAAACCTGCATTATGTCATGCGTTTCCCTGCAAAATATTACCTCTGCTCTCGACAAGACAGATAAAACTTGCTACAATAAGTACTATGAGAGATAAAAATCACTTCCATGTGGTCAGACTGATATCAAAGATTAGTGAAATTTGGCCGCCAAGAATTGAAATCATAGAGCATTCGGAAGAACAAAGATCCAAAGATCTTCCGCCAACTATACAATCAAAACCGAGTAATAAAAAATCATCTGGGAGAAGATCAGGATCTACCTACATCTTAGAGCCAGTGCTTATCCTAGTATATATCTTAATGCTAGCATTGAATATCCAGAATTTTATGTGGTGCTATTCTCTATTTGTAGGTGGAATTACGGATACATTGAATAAAATGTATTTAAATTCAGACGAATATGCTGAAATAAAGTACAACGCGACGATAACTTACGATATATTTAAGAATAATAGGATGGAGTTTGGGAAGCAAGGCCTTGGCCAATTATGGCCTGAGATCGGTGATCCATCACCGACTCTATCCCATGGTAAAATAGATAATTATGATTTCACAGTTCTTACCACAAGGTTAAAACTACATGTTGGCCCATTTGGGCGAGAAACTTCGCTAAATTATCTAAAATATAATGAAGTTTTCACGGGTGAGGAGTAACGTATTTATGCCTGGAATTATTACGATAAAAGAGGACATACCTCTCGTCACAGATACACTTGACATGATTCGTGCAATGATTTCGAATACAAGTTCAACCACGCTTCAGTTTGTACCAATTAATTTGGCAATGATTAAAGATGAGCCGATGATTAATATATTATTTTTAGACCCTGAAAATGAAAAACATATCGATGGGTGTGATGTTAAAATAAATTACAGACAAGTTATTGACGCAATTTTTGAAAAGGTCTTCGAGGATGCTATTACACAACCTGAGGATGAATCAGAGTGGTCCAATCTAGCCGAAAAAATAAGTTTCTGTGTCAAAGAAGGCCTTTTGCCAGATATGATACGTAAGGCTTACTATATTCCTCCTATGCAGCATCTCCTTACTCCAAGTGGAATCCCTATCGCCTTTATGATCGAGAATATAAAATAGATTTTTTATAATCATCGTTGAAAAAGTGTTAATTTAACATGCACCCTCAGGTGCAGACTCAGCAAAACTTGGCAATTCACATGGTGAAATATTGACCGGGATACCATTTTCGCCCATACGAATAACCTCGAAGTGAAGATGAGGCCCTGTAGAATTACCCGTATTCCCGGATAAACCGATAGTATCATTTTCTCCGATCACTTGGCCTGGTTGAACGTGTACACTTGAAAGATGTGCATAAAGCGTAAGCACGCGATCATTCCCCGAACCATGCGAGAGCACAACGTAATGGCCATATCCCCCTTCCATGTATCCAACTGCGACAACTTGCGATAAACCCCCTGCAAAAGGCCTAAGCGGTGTGCCTGAATACATAGATATGTCAATTCCATTGTGGAAATCTGTATCAGTTCTCCGGTCACCATATTTACTCGTGATCCTAACGTAAGCTTGGTTGATGGGAAAACGCACTAATCCTCCTTGTACAGCTGCATTTGGATCGATAGGACTTTCGAACCAGCGTTTTCTGTTTGGCAATGGTCGTGCACCTGGAATTGGCCGATAACCTACATTGCCGTTCGGCAAGAAATATAACATATTTTCGTCTGCAAGAGGGTCATAATTGTCATCATTTCCGCCAGCCGTCACAGCCGGATGTCGCCCATCCAACACCCACTGTTTCATAGCATCACCCACCTCGTGATATGTTACACCAAAGAAAGGAGCAGCTTTATTCATAATTGGCGGAGTACGCATACCGAGAAAGTAAACACTAGACGAAACTACACTGCTACCCAGTATCAAAATGGCGTATGTAAAAATAGTTGCTAAACAAATCCAGGGAATTACCAAAAAAACTACCCATCTCATGCCAACATTATAACACATCATTGCTTTATTTCATCATTATATATAAATCATGACATTGTTTTACCAATCAATATGTCTGGTTATTTTACACATGATTAAATGTTTTTATATGCATACATTTGATTAAATATTTTTATATACATACATTATATTTATAAGTATATCTAATCGAGGTGTTTATATAATATTTAAAGAAATCGCATAAATATTGGAAAAATTACTACCGTACTAGAGCTATTTCTTTACTTCTTTATACGTAAATGATTTTATGAGAATAATACATGTGCAAAAAATATCTATATAATTATTTTCAATAGATTATGTTTAAGATGTTTTACATGAATTACACTGAGATAGTTTAATAAATGTTATGTCCTATTTAACCAACTTGTTTTAATATATTTGGTGCTATAATATTATGCATTCATAAGAGGGATCGATATGTCAAGTATAATTCTCGAAAGAATTATCGCAACGAATTACAAATCCTTTAGGACGTTAGATCTGCCAATAAAACAAGTGAATGTGCTAATTGGAGCCAACGGTGCCGGAAAATCTAATATTCAAAGGCTTTTCGGTATGATTAAAAGTATAGTCAATCAGGAATTTCAAGCATATATAGATAAATCAAATGGCTCAGGCGCGATACTGCACTACGGTCATATGAAAAGTGATCTAATAAATATTACAATATGGTTTAAGCATGATAACAATTTATCCTCTGCTTATCATTGCAAGTTAGTTCCAGCCGAAAAGAGCATGAAATTGGTTAATGAAACGATCTATGTTCGCGATAGCAGCAAATTTTCTGACCCAATCGTTTATTGTGAACATGATAATATCACGACGGAAAGTCATCTACCGCACTGGGCAAACATTTCTGATATACCTCGTCAAATTCTTGACGCTATACGTAGTTGGCATATTTATAATTTTAACGACAGTAGTGCATTAGCGCGCGCAAAACAGCCTTGCAACCTTGATGATAATCTCTGTTTGGCGCCTGACGCGAGCAATTTACCCGCTTATCTCGACATGCTAAGAAATAAATATCCGAAGAACTACGACAGCATTGTTCAAACTATACGGATGGTGAATCCATCCTTCAGTGATTTTTTCCTGCGAAGACATCCATTCATCTTTAACCATGTTGAATTGATGTGGAAGGAAAATAATACAGATTTCATCTTCAACGCAAATATGCTTTCTGATAACATGCTCCGATTTATTTTCTTGACTACATTGTTTTTGCAACCACGTGAAATGTTACCTTCTTTAATTGTCCTAGATAACGCTGACCTAGGATTACATCCATATGCTATTGTTTTGCTGGCTGAGATGATTCATAGCGTAACTGTAACTGACCGCACGAAAGTTGTTTTATCTACTCAATCAGCTACGCTTATTGATCAGTTTGAACATGAGGATATTTTACTCGTAGAACTTGACCATGGTATATCCATGATCCGTCGCATAGATCAAAATAAAATTGTGCCATGGCTTGCAGAATATAGCTTAGGTGAGTTATGGCAGAAGAACGTTTTAGAGGCATTGGCGATTTGATAGGTTATATACAAACATCGTCTGAATAGTTAGTGTTTGTATACTGTCGTTAAAAAATCACTACACTATTTTGTAATTCAGGGGCTTCTTTTCACTACTATTGACTAGTATGATGTATCCCTTCTCTTATTCCTAACCTGCACAGAACTAAATTATAGATCAAACTGCAGGCGTATTCTGTTGAAATGACTAGTCATTTAGTCAGATGGAGAAATATTCTAACTACTTAAGCCATTATCATATCTACTTATGCAATGTGCAGGATTTTTTCATGAGGGGTAATTCTTTATATAGCACTTGACTAAACAAGATGCATGCAAATATGCAAAAAAAGACGAATTTAATATAAGGCTTGTAGGCATTAATACGCCTACATTTATATTTATTTATTGTTATTATATAAGCTGATATATTCAAACAGTTGATGTTTTTTGAATTAAGCCATGATCATCGTAGGTGTGTTTCTTTAAAGTATGAAATACTGACGAGATAAGGAATAAAAAAGGCATAATTCCTCTCTTTATTTATTGGCTGCTAATTCATTTTGTATTGCCTGTAATGTTAGACCACGAAGATCTTGTCTTTGCAAAGCTGCTATTGAGTTAGGCGTAAGACCATCCGAGTAATTTAAATTAAAGACGATGGCTATAGCAACAAGACCTGATCGTTTAATTATCCGCATCCATTTAATCATATTTTCAGCTTGTTGTTCTTCTGTATGTGATGCTGCCCATGCAAAGTTCTTAGGGGTTTGGCCATTTATTGGCAAAGAAAATGAAAATTCTGTTATACATAAAGGGCGTCTGAGTCGGCTATCTTGTTTATAAAATATATTCTCGGCAAATCTGGATATAACCTGATCTGCATAGCCTATGCCATCTGGTCCATTAGCGTGATACCCTACACAATCAAACCATAGAAATCCTCCCTCGTGAGAAATATTTTTTAAATACTCTACATCACTTATATAACTTGGATATGAACTTTGATCAAGTGGTGCCATACCACCTGATATAACTATAATGTTCGGATCAGAACGACGGATAATCGTATAAGAGATGCGCAGTAAGTCCAGATACTGGTAAGGATTTACGCCCTCCTCCCATTCGGCGTCTAAGTTAGGTTCATTCCAGATTTCAACTGCATTGATCTTGCCTTTATAACGCTTAAGCAGGGCGGATAAAAATTGTTGCCATGCGCCTAGATCTCTTGGCGGACCAAGTACTGTATTGGCATAAGAAGGCCTTAGATATTTTGGGCTTGTTGTTATCGAAAACATTAGTTTCATACCATACGCTGATGTTGCTTCGGCTACATCGTCTAAACATTGCCAGCGTACTCTTCTAATATTTCCGTCAAGATATTCAATGTCGCCCCATCTAACTTGTTGTTTTATCCATATCAATCCTACTTTCTTAGCTGTCTCAACGGCAGGCCAAACAGGATTGTGACATCCATCGATCTGAATGCCGAATTCAGTGATTTGCGGAAAGCTTGGCCATGTGTGTGTAATACCATATTCGTGCATAACGGTTAGATCATCCATCAACTGTTCATATTTAATCTCGAAATATGATCCGGGGATAAAGTCATCTGGAGGTATGATTTCATCAGGGGAAGACGTAGGTGGAGGCTCTTCCGGTAAACCTGGCAGGAGCATCGAATAAGGTATTTCTGTTTGATCTTGGGCTTCAGACGTTATGCCATGTATTTCCTTATTTGTGCTTGGTGTATTTGTCGAGTCAATCTTTATAGTTGGTTGTACAGCTGTGATTTTATCTTCATTTATCATTGATGAATTCGCATCTATTGTTGACAGTTTGTCGTTACGATTATCTCTTATCATTAAATACAAGAAAAGAATGATTGATAATACAACTGCAAGGAGGAAAATGATTTTTTTGGTTTTTAGTTTGCGCATATCTTATGCTAGAGGCCTCATTTTGAGAGCTAAACTGGACTATTCGGATAATGATCTGATGGACGAGTTGTATAAAGTTTATGCCTTGACTGTGGATAAGGCTTGTATACAAGCCTTCTAATATTGCCTGCATGAAGGAGGAACTTGCCCGGTTCGAGAGTTGGTAAGACTGCTTTCTCAGCAGCGCTTAATTTCCCGATCTGCCCGATTTGCTCGACACTAATTGGAGTTTGCTTAAAATACAGCCGCGTGTCGGCAATTGAAACGATAGTTGAAGCGTGCCGATTAGCAGCGAAATCAACTACGTTCTGGGTAGCTAGCCACAATGAGGCATTTTTTTTGCGGAAGCGACGAGCGCGTTCAGCTAAAGCTGCGGCCGTAGAATCAGAATCGAGCAAGAACCATGCCTCGTCTACAATTTCTAGTTTAGGAATTTCTGTGTTATTTAAAACCTGAACTAAAGTCCAACTCAGAATTTGCTGCATTCTGGCCCTCAAGTCACCGCGCTTGAGATTTTTAAGTCCGAAAACTACAAGAGAATAAGTTTCCACATCGATATTTGAGTCGCAGTCATAGCTTTTATTAGTATCGCCATAAGTATAAGCATATAAAATGCTTTGGAGATGACGTGCTGCTTTTTCCACGGCAGGATTCTTGGTACGATGGACTTTAGCAACAGTCTCCAGCGCATCATAAAAATCTGATAGTTTAGGAGGCGCTTTTCTCAACGTCTCAGGTTTATCATGATATATTCCCTTGCTATTAAAAGCCAAGAAATAAGCTTTATGAAACGCCTCTCGTTGGAATGCGTCTAATGGAATACCTTGTATAGATTCAACCCAGGTTAGAAAATCTTTCATCGCGCCGTGTAGACCTTCGGGATCGTTATAAGCCGGCTCCATCACATTAATCTTATACTGACTATTGCTCGCCATATCGAGATATGCACCACCAAGGTCATCACATAATTTTCGATATTCGTCCTCGATATCTATAACAAAAACCTTCATTTTTCTAAGAATAGCCTGTTCGATGAGGTCTTTGAGAAATAAAGATTTGCCTGATCCGGGTATGCCAATGATAATCGAATTAGGATTGTCTAAAGCCATCGGGTTAACAAATATAGCTGCTTTATTAGCCACATCAACACCGTAGAAAAATCCTTTCTTTACCACGTTCTCTTCGGAGATCATAGGGAACATGGATACCGCAGTATCGGCATCGATATTTCTTCTATGGGTGGCCATCAGATTTACGCCCAATGGCAATATGCTGGTGAAGGCTTTATCCTGCTCAAATTGAGCCACATAAAAAGAGTTGATTCCTGCATACTGAAGCAGTTGTTTGATCATAGTGCTATATTTTTCAAGCATCTCCACTGTAGGAGCAGCTATACCAATGACTGCAGTCAACATAAAAATAGGTTCGCCATGTAAAACAACCTTTATTCGCGCATCAGTAATGCGATTAAGTCTAAGAGCATCGGCTTCGTTTGGATCTCTCTTTTGAATGGCCAACAGGTTACGTTGTGTGCGAAGCGCGGTCGCTTCCCGGGCTAGCGCTTGAGAAGCTATATCAGGACTGATAACGGTATGATGGAGTGCGATATAGATATTTCCGCTGAACTGGAGTATGCGATGCCACAAGTCACGAGAGACGACTGGTGGCCATTCTGCTACATAAAAAAGGCGATAGTATGCACCACCGATATTAATCTTATCATCTTCAATGTAGACAAAAGGCGGCGCAATTTTATCGCTCAACTCATCATCACCTATCTTAAACGGTGGAGATTCCTCTTTTATTTTTATGTCTTCAGGTATCTTAACATCTTGTCCTCTGCGCTTCAAAATTTGCTGGATTGTGTTAATCATGGCTTTATTCTAGCATAGTAGTATCTGTAGAGTAAAGCATTTTAACATTTGCGCTTATGCCTTCATCGACATAGTACATGTATTAGTAGTAGTAGTAGCGCCTGTGGACCAATTGTTTGTGGATATTCTCCGACTTATATGTGGATATCTTCGCATATTTTGTGGATAAGGCCGCATTTCTTGTGGATAATGGCCAAAATAATTCCACCGAGAGGTTTTTTCTCACATAATATCCGCGTTTTTTTGTGGATAAATCGCTTTGAGTTGTGGATAAACTGTGAATAGGTTGTGGGTTAATTTTCAACAAGCTCGACGTTTTACTTTGAATAGTATCCTAGTATAACCATTAAACCTTCATTTGATAGTACAATACGAGACCTTTTTTATTAATATATTCCGCGGTTGAGTTTAAAAAGATGCCTGTCATATTTATTTAAGCACATCAATGATCATTTTATTTAAAATATCTTGGCCAATAATACTAATTGTCACTATCTAATTTCTTTTCAATTAGCTCTGCAGCGGACATGAGGTGCTCTACCGCTGCCGCATGTAGAGGGTCTTGCGTTATTGATGAGATGTAAATCACCAGCTCAATCAGCTCGTATAAATGATTGAAAAGAGCGCGTAGCGGTATTGTGTAGTGTTTCTCCTGATTCATTCTTCGGGAGTAAATAAAATTAGATACATGAAGTGTCCCAAGATACATAAGCAAATCGGTTTTCAAACAAGTCAAGAATCACAGCAGCAGCCAGCGCTACCTGTGCAAGGCCTGCAATCGTCATTTCACCCCTCAGCCCAACCCAATCGGCTACCCACCTAGAATCCCGCGCCAAGCTGTCGAGATGTATCTAGATGGCCACAGCTTCAGATGCATCGGGCGCAATCTGCATATCAAGTGCGCAATTGGTAGCCAACTGGGTCAAGTGCGCCGGTGAACGTGCCTTGGCTGCACCATCCCACAGTCCCAAAACGACGACGATACTGTCGTCTAGCTCGATGAGCTGTTCAAATTCGTTGAGAGTAAAAATGCTTCTGTCTGATCAAGAATGTCAAGTGCAGAACACACTGCATGATGATCTGGTAGATACTCTATTTAGCGATGAGGCTGTGGTGCAGGCGATGGTAGATACAGAGCTACAGGCATTTTAGTACTGCACCGACGGCTTCATTGAGTATGCTGCTTTAGATTAACAACGGGGAGGCATCTTTCACTACGCTGAGCAAGTCGCAGACCTACTCGGTTGAAACAAGTTCTGCGGACTTTTTGTGAATATCATTTGTTTAAGCCGAAGGTTGCATTGATTTTTGCAGTGCGTTAAGGATCGTTCGCAATCGGTTATATCCTTTGTTCAATATTGCAATCAGCGAATAGTTCTTCAAGAAAGCGTGTTCGAGTTATCAGAGATATCCGCTGGAATACATAATTATTTTGATTTAAGCACTTCCGTTCTTTTGGGGTGTGTTAGAGGTATAATAAATCATATATGGATGTTGATGGAGATAAAAATATAAGCCATTGCAGCGTTCCTGTTAACTTTAATACGGTTCGCTGGGCATGTCGGCGTGCTGGATTATCTGAAGGCGAATTAGCTCAAAAGTTAGCCATATCGGAATCAGATTTAAAAACATGGGAAAAAAATGGTGGTGTGTCAACTTGGAAACAAGCGTGTCAATTAGCGGATATTTTACATATTCCAATTGGCTATCTTTTCATAGATGATCCCTCATCAACAATTTATTCAAGCATAGAGTATTTTTGTAATGATACATCATGTGGCCAGTATCTTGATAACCCTGATCTGGAATATTTGATGAACGATGTTTTATATAAATGTGGCTGGCTAAGCGATTATAGAAGGCAAGAAGGTTATCAACCTTTGGATTTTATCGGTATTTCTAATGAGAGTGATGATTATAAGAAAGTGGCAATGTCTATCCGTCAACGTCTCAGTTTACCAAATATGCCAAGCGCTAACATAAATAATGCGGAACAGTATTTCAAAATATTGCGTAATATATTGGAAAACAACAACATCTTTGTGATTGTAAGCTCCAATGTACTAGGTCATCATAATTGGAATTTATCAAAAGACAAGCCATTTGATTTTGTCGTGTCTGATTTATATGCCCCTTTTATTTTTATAAATAATTTGGAAAGCTTCGCAAAAAAGACCTATGCGCTTGTTAGTGCTTTAGCTTATCTATGGTTAGGTAAAAGTAGCATAATTGGTTCAAACGGCAATAATGATATTTTCCATAAAATTGCATCAGAGATCCTATTGCCAGAAAATTTTATCATTAAGACATGGAACGAAAATAAATCCAATGATATAATTGCCAGGATAAAAAATATTTCCAAATCTCTCTGCGTAGATTCAATACTTGTTGTGAATAAATTGAACGCGCTGGGAATTATAGACGAAAGACAAAGACAAGTCTTTTTGCAAGATATCGTACATACCACTTCATCAGAAAACCAAACCACTTTTAATATAGAACATCATAACGATATTTATGATTATTTGATTTATACTTACGGGGTTTCATTTACTCAAAGTATTATCCACGGGGTTAAGACTGGGTTTTTCCTCTATCGTGAGGCTGCCAGTCTCTTGAATATCAGTTTAAACGAGCTTTACGTCGTGATAGATAAAGATGATTATATAAACAAGGGTTTATACATGGATTGAGCTATATAGGTAAATTAAAAAGATATCGCACCGCAAATTATAAGATATAATCATAAAAGCATAATTGCAGACCTGCTTCATCTTGTTGGTTATCGATCGAAGAACTTAAAATCTTATCGAGACGTATGAAGGTATAGATATCCGAATATCTCAAAAGAGCTTATCTCTAGGTTATAGGTATCTAGACAGTTTGACTATCTGAGTAGTGAAATGACGATTGCTGGCCTTGCATAGGTATTTCAGCATTTCTCTTTAGTTTATCTAGTTTTTACTTGATTTTTTACATTCCATGCCGACTTTATCTTTGTATATTCATTTTTATCTGCTCCGAGCTTTTCATGTTAACATAGGGATAGACCAATAAGCGAACCTATATCAGTAAATCACAGAAAGATAGTAAGATGATCTCAACCGGCGGAGTTGAAAACAGTTGTGACTCTCGGCCCCGTCATCAGTGCGATCGTCTCTATTGTCATCCTTGCCGTTGGAAACTCAAATTGGGGAGATGCTGGAGTGGACAACCGTAGCCGCCTGCTAAGCGGTTGTCCTGGTAAAAGTGGACCTAGGGTTCAAATCCATATTCACATGAAGATGCTGAAATTATATTATAAACTCATCTTAACATCACACTGATTGATGTCATGAGAATTGAGCCTTTTTGCTTATATTCAATATCTACAAGGTAGTATTTAAATTATAAAAAATATTATAATAAAGTTATTATTATAATTATCTCCGCTTTATTATGAATTATCTTCAGATATTAACTTATATAAATCAACCATCACATCATCTTCAACATTGATATTATTGCTATCATAAATATCCTCGCCCTTACTTTCAGGGTTTTGTTTATTTTCTGGTAAAATGTGCTCTTTATGAGTATCATCTATCTCAAGAATACCACTGGGTAAATATCTGGACTTATAAGTCATCACAAATAGCGCTTGCTGGAATTGGAAATCTTTTAGTTTCAACTTCTCTATTTCGTCTACAAAATGGGCTAAAGTTTCAGATTGATACAGGATTTGTTTACCGATCTCTTCCATAGCTTGTAAACGCATATCAACATGTACAACTGCGATCATTTTAGCTTCCTCTTCCGACAATTTAAACTTTTGCATTGCTCTAGCTGCATACAAAGCATCACAAAGTTCAACAGAAGCACTTTTTCTACGTATATTTATTTGCACAGGTTGATTGTTATATACACCCTTAATATTAGCTTCTTGCTCAATTAATGCACCGATAAATATATCAAGATAAGCATGTCCGTATTGTTTTGGTAAATATGCAATATCCTGATCATTGATCTTACGAATCATCGTTAAGGCAGCGAAAACAATCTCTTCCGCATCCTTTATTCTATGGTATCCATATACATGCTCTAGATATTCTAGAGTATGAAAGAATGCGGACTTTATGTCTTCATCTTCAATTTCTACTGCCTTTGCATAACGAATAGCACGTAATGCAATTGCATCGACATTATTGTGATCAGGATTAATATCCTGAGCTAATATTTGACGATCATGATAAGGTACCCATCGGCTAATAACAGCCTTATAATTTGGATGAGAACGTTTGTTAGTTCCAATAGGCCATAACGATTTCATACTTTTATTATAGCACCAGATCTAAATGCCTTGTGGCATATAATTTAAAACGACTTTGTTAATACATAGTGTTATAAAAAACAATAGTAGTATAATTCCGCCAAATCTATATTACATTAATTATTTAGCATGCTTCAGTATACTTTTATTATAAAACAAAGAAATATTGACGACAAAAAACAATCAAATGTAACGTTTTTTACTGTTAATATGATGCAAATTATATGTTTGCACGTTTATTTCACGATATATTATAACTCTTTAATTTGACTTAAATTATTTTTATAAATATATTTGATTACATGACGCTAGAATTCATTCTATGGATACATTCTTTTTCTTTGTTTGTGTTATTTATATATATTTATAAAATTATATAAGTATCTAGCAATCAGATATTGACCTAATTTTTATTGCATAATGTAAATCTTTAAATGGAAACATGACAATTGTATCACTTCTGTGATTGAATGAAATAAAAACGAATGTTTTTGATATTTGATGGATAGTGTTATTTTTATATAAAATTTCAGATAGTTTTTTGCTTAGCACATATCACATTAAATGAGTGAAATTAGTCTAGGAAGGCATTTTAAAGATATCAATGAATAGATGATCAAATAAGGTAAAACACTGCAGAAGCTAGCGCAAGCTGCGCAAGGCCTGTCATCATCATATCATCTCTCAGACTAACACAATCAGATAATCGCTTAGAATCCCGCACTAATCTTTTGAGATGTATCCAGATAGCTACGGCCTCCGAAGCGTCGGGCGCAGTCTGTATATCAATTACGCCGGTGACCATGCCTTGGCCCTCCCTATCCCACAGCCCCCCAACCGACTACGATACTGTCGTCAAACTCGATGAGCAGTTCACATTCGTCGGGAGTAAAAAAGCGCGTTTATCTTATCACGATATCCGATTGTATAGTCAAAATAATGCTTGAATTACGAAATGACGCTCGATAATCGTACATAATTGATAAGAAATCCTTTCTAATTATGATATGAAAAAATCAACAACAAGTGCTGATATTGACACATGGTTAGGCGAGGTTTGATCTTTGGCTTGATAGTTAAGTTTTGCCAGATAGTGGTTCAAACGTCTTGCCTTGTTTTATAAATAAATTAATAAAATAAAGTAAATAATTATATACGAAAATGTTATAAAAATTTTCACGTGGTCATATATAATATTGTTCGTGTTCTAAATCTCCTAAATTACTAATAAGTTTGTGATCTATTCTTTTCTTATCTGACATATTGCGTTTATTGATATAACAAAGAATTCTTTCAGCATAGTCTGACCATATATTTTTAGATATTTTCAATATATTTTTTATTTCATAATCATACCTAGCATCTTGAACTGTGCTGACAATACATCTTGAAATCTTATCTTTATCCATTAACTCGAGTAGATTAAATATTTCTCTAGCTGGATATTCTAGTAATTTATCGGCGTATTTAAACAAAAGAGAAATCCATTCCTCATTGTTATTTAAACACAATAGGAACATACATCTAGATAACTTATTTTTGTCATGACTGAAGCAGTCTAATACCTTCTTAATCAGATCTTTTTGTTCTAGATCATTCTTTAATATTAATAGAGCCAAACAATACTCGACGCTGTTATACAAGCTATATGGATATATTCCTTTTTGATAAGATGATATAAATAAATCAAGATAAGATATAAGGCTATCCTTTATATTATCTTCTTCTGTTTCGTAGATTCTGCGAAGATAAAAATCTAACTTTAATTGAGTATTATATCTATCTATTAGCTTTTTTCTTTCATTATCGCAAATATTTTTATCATAAAATTCATGAATATATTTACCCTCAGGATCAATCTCCCTAATTTTTTCCTTCAATTTGATGATTAAAAGACCGTTTCCTTTTTCTACTGCTTTATTGTATATATCTTTCATTGAATCTATTGTTTTTATACACTTAACAATTTTATCCACAGCAAGAGCGTTCTGGGAAAGAGCTAATGATTCGGACATAAAATCGCCTATATATCTACGTCGAAACAATTTTTCCAGTAAAATACCAAAAAAGTCAGATGGAAAAGGTTTATCTGGTGTATCAAAATAACATAGCACATTTTCAATTAAAGATAGGACTTCTTCTTCTATTTCTCCGTCCTTTATCTTTTCATATACTTCTTCGTTCAGAAGAAATTGATTTACTAGAAAATAAAGCTCATCTAATTGACCTTGACTTAAAATAGATATCACTTCTGTTATTTTTTCTTTATCGCTTTCATTTATTTCATCATTTTTACCATATTTTTCTTTTAAAATATTAACCGCCCTCGAAGCTAAATCATAAATGTATCTTAAAGCATTCTTGTTGCGGTTGTGTAATAAATATTCTAAATCATAAATTTTTAAATAACTAACTCTTTTATCTATTATATCAATCATATCTTTATCGTTTATCCCCAACTTTTCACACATGACAAGATAAAAATGTATACCAGATATATTCTCCGTAAAATGATCGCAAGAAGGAAAACGTCTCATTTCATTATATATTGCATCATGTATACCCTGACATACATCTAAAACTAAATCAAATAGATGAACCAATTCTACAACTATCAAGCCCGGTTTATTTATATAATCAATTATCTTCTCCTTATATTCGTTGCGGTTTTCCAATATACATCTAGCGATGTATGCAGCAGTGTGAATAACTAGGGTTTCGCTATTTTCATATAAGTATAAAACATCTTTCAATTTATCAGAATTGATCAATGCGAGATAAATTAGAGCCTGTGCTTTGATTAGGTCGTGAGTTGATTTATTAATAATTGATGTCAACAATATCATCTCTGATAATTCTCTATGGTTTTGAATATAATTAAACATTTCGCGATAGTCATGATTGTATATATTTCTGTATAATATAAAATGGTCTATTAGCACTTTTAAATTGCTCATGCTTCACCTGTTAATATTTTACACAACTACTGCGCAAGTTACTCAGAAATAACGATCGCCTTAAAATTAAAACCGGGTCGCTTTATCTTTATTTCAAGTATTTTAAAGTATTACGCTCAATTCATATTTTCATATAATTATATATGTGTTGCTTTATGAATAAAGTTCAAGGATTTAAACGTACGTTGTATTATTAAATACGGGGAAGTTATAAGCAAATGAATCAAGAATTACGCTATTAACCAGTGCTAACTGTGAAAAAGTTACATCGTTACTTACTAACTCAACTAGTTCAAGTAACTAGATACTTAAAATTTAGCAGGGATCTATTTCATGATATTCGTATCTCAATGGTTTCATACGCAACGATCAAATTTTAAGACAAACAATCAGAAGTGTCTAAATCCAAATACTTGCGTAGTCCCGCGGATAACTCTGATAACCCGGATGCGCTTGCTTGAAGGTATGCCGCCGATTCCAGCATTGCACAAAGAACTCACCCGACCACCGTAGCTCCTCAATGCACCGCGAAAAGCATCGCGCCCGTCGGCCTAAGCGAGCAAGATCCCCCACAACTCGGCGAGACTTGCTTCAACTGAATAGGTCTGCGACTTGCCCGGCGCAACTAGAGGCAGCCGCCACGGTAGTCCAAAGCAGCATACCCACTGAAGCCGTTGGTGCAATACTGAAATGCGCGTGGTCCTTGATCCACCACCGCTTGCAACATCGCTTCATCGCGGGATAATGTGAACAGCTCATCAAACTCGACAACAGTATCGTCGTCGGTTGGGGGCTGTGGTATGGGGGGCAGCCAAGGCACGTTCACCGGCGCACTTGACCCAGGTGACTACCGATTGCGCACTTGACACGCAGATTGCGCCCGATGCGTCGGAAGCTGTGGCCATCTAGATACATCTCGACGGCTTGGCGCGGGATTCTAGGCGGGTAGCCGATTAGGTTGGGCTGAGGGATGAAATGACGATTGCAGGCCTTGTACAGGTAGCGCTGGCTGCCACTGTGATCCTTGCCTTGTTTGACCACCGATTTGCTTATGTCTCTTTAGCCACTTCATGTATCCAATTTTATTCACTCCTACCTTTTTAATAAATTCCTACTTTATGTTAATATTCCTTTCTTGCAGATCATTACTCTGTTCAGATTCAGTGAAAAGACCTAGGTTAGTCATTCTTATGCTTTCATGGGTATATAAGGGATATAAAGAAGTGTTCGAGACAGCACCGCTATCAACGATATGTCTCGTAGCAAGCGCACATAACACGACGTTACTACCTATGCCAGTGAGAAACAGAAAACATTTGACTTGTGCGTTCAGTCTGACGATGTATTCATCGGGAAACAGCCGGATCGCTTCAACCCCCTGATTCTTATACATCAGCTCAGCCAGCTTGAAACTATCTGCCACATGCGCGCCTTCAAACGGGCAATACTCTCCCGTCAGAGCTAGATACGCACTTTCCGCATTTGCTCTCATCACGTGATAGGGCAGCAACAGAATCTCATTGGCCGTAATCTCATTCCGAGCTATCTTGCTGTGCAATGTGGTGCATCTAACGCATCACGAACATCCCCGTATCTGAGAAAGGCTCTAGGATGTGCACGTTTTGTCACCGAGCCGCACAACGAAGTGCTTCTGTGTAAGCAGGTCCGCACTGCGCACGAGATAATCAACCAGCGCGACATGGGTATACGCAATCCCGAACTCATCGGACAATGTCGGAAAGGCGTTATTGAACACACTGTCATATAACTCCCGCAGGACCTCTGCGCGTTTCTCCTCATCCTTCAACCACAATGCGCGCACGCACATCTCCTCAAGGCAACCGATTGGTCTGGCGTTGACATGGCAGGATGCAGTGGGCGAGACCTACTATCAGGTCTGAGTCGGCAATGCCATCGGCCTTTGCAATATGGCTAATGTCACGATAACTGCCAACAGCACAATCTTCATTCTTACCTGTCTGGATTACGGAACACAGTATTACTGGCAAGTCAGTGCTTGCAACGCAGGCGGATGCACTCCTGCAAACGGCGGTGTGGCATGGGACTTCAAAACGATCAACCCGCCAGTGCCTGTCCCGTTCCAGAAAACCACCACACCCAACGGCGCGATCAACATGCCAACCAACGCAGATGGCGTGCTTTTAAAGTTGACAACTTATACAGAAACTGACAGATATGAAGTGTGCATGGGCACGCTCCCTGGCACGTGTGATCTCAGCGACGGCGGTTTTCAGGATGTCGTCAACGTGCTGAAGCGATACGTCTGCCAGTTGCCTTTTAGCGTAACTCTGTAGACGGCGACGACATACTACTGGCAGGTGCGCGCCTATAACAACGTCACGGCCACGCGAGCGCTCGCCGATGGTGGGGTGGATTTCTACTTCACGACAGTGAATGTAGGCGGACCGGGCAACCTCGGCAAAGACGCACCGGTCAACGGGACGTTTCACTTGCCCACATTCAGCTTAACCTTGTGCTGGTTCCCAGCCAGTGGTGCAAATAGCTATGAAGTCTGCCCCGGCACAGCAGCGAGCAGCTGTGGCGCGCTGCCGGGCAACACCTGGCTCAACGTGGGCAACGCGCTAACCACGAGCGTGACCAACCTGTTGCCCGGAATAACCTACTTATGGCAGGTGCGCGCGCTGAACGGCGGCGGGACGCCCCCGGCCAACGGCGGGGCGTAGTGACGGTTCACCAAGCGCAATACGAACCCACCGACGGAGTTCAGCAAAGCACCGCCGTTCTACCTAGCGACGATGCGCCTGACTGTAACGTTGGTACTAAGCTGGTTCGTCAGCACCGGCACAAGCGGCTATATACGTGGCAGCGCATCTGGGCTGTGCGATGCCACCGGCGGCTGAGTGAACGTCGGCACTGTCACGCAATGGGCGATAACGCCGGCCATGCAAACGCCGATGACTTACTGGAGGCAGGTACGCGCACTGGGCAGCAGCCTAAGCACGCAGGCCAACAGTGGTCAGTGGTGGGCGTTCACAACGGTGCCCAATATGCTACCTGGGCCTGGGGCATTTAGCAAGCTTATCCCGCTGCAAGGCGCCCGTGGCGTGCCAGTGAACGTTACGCTAGCTTGGCAGAGCGCGATTGGTGCAAGTAGCAACCAGGTCTGCATCGCACGCAGGCCGGGCTGTGCGACGTGACGGTAAGCTGGATCAACGCTGGTGACACGAGCTTCGCCATCGTGCTGAATCCTGTCACCACCTACTGGTGACAGGTGCGCGCAGTGAACACGAGCGGGCAGACGCAAGCCCACAACGGAGCATGGCAGCACTTAACCACCGCAGCGCCTGTCGGTGCGCCAGGCACCTTCGGCAAGACCAGCCCGGCCAACAGCGCGGCGGATCATGCGACCACCTTGCTACTGAGCTGGAGCACATCGCCCGGTACGATCGGCTATCAGCTGGGCGTCGGCAGCCTGTCCGGCGACTGCTCAGTCACCGGCGGCTGGACGAACGCTTCCGCGACGAGCTACGTACTGAGCGGTCTGGCATATGACACTATCTACTGGGGGCAAGTGCGTGCGGTGAATGCATCCGGACAAACCCGGGCTGATGGTGGAGCGTGGTGGCGCTTCAGCACTGACAACAATCCAGGATCACCGATTGGCGCACTCAGCAAAGCCGCGCCGGCCAATACCACGGTCTATGTGGCGGTCAGCGCGCCGTTGAGCTGGGGCGCAGCAGTCCACGCGCAGCGCTACACTGTGTGCTTGGGCAGTTTGCTCTGGCCGCGTGACGTAATGAATCATGTTCAGGTGATCAGTCCAACAACCAGCCTGGTGCTGGCAAGTGCGCAGGCCGAGCGCACTTACTGGTGGCAAGTGTGGGATTACAACGACGGACAGTCCTGCCTAGCAAATGCAGAGCAGTGATGGATGTTTACAACGGCTAATGACATCATGAGCAGGACAGACAACTTCCAGAATGTCGCACAGATCAGTGGAACGGTAGTGGGCAACAGCACAGTGCTGAGTTGGATGGTTGCAGGCAGCGCAGTGGGTTAGCGCGTATACATCGGGACAGCATGGGGGCTGTGTGATGTGATGAATAACGTCACAGTGACCGGGACGAGCCACGCGGTGGTCGGTTTGCACCAGGGCAGCTATTGGTGGCAGGTGACAGCGATGGACTACGATGGTGACACCACGCAGGCGGACAACGGCGAACGCTGGCTGCTTATCGTTCAAGATGACAGGATCGGCACCCTGAACACGAGCGGCTTGACCGGCACGCGCAAGGAGGCGAAGCCGACGGCGGTGCGCATGGGCGATGCGGTGACGTATACCATCGTACTGAGCAACAACGGCAGCCTGCTGGCGACAGTGCGGGAGAGACTGACACGCTAGTGGTGCGTATGACGTTGCTGAGAGCAACACCTGGCTATGTGCAGAGCGGGCAAACACTGGTGCGGAGCAATGTGACTGTGCCAGCGAATGGAACTACGATGATCACATTGACGGTATGTGCAGGTAGTGGACCACTACCAGATGTCTATGTGTTGAACAACAACGTGGTAATCGGTGCGCATGAATGTGAGATCGTGCGTAGTGCGCCGGGTGTATCAGTTGTTCCACGCTGTGCCTTAGTTCCAATACTTCTGAAAGACCTCTAAAGGCCAACACATTCGGGGATATTTAAATCTAAATATTTATGTTGTCTTGTTGATCGGTTGATCAAGTCATGCAGTAAATCAGAAGTAGATCAATTGTATATATGAAGCGTCTGATTGATATAAGCTAACCAGTGGTCAAATGCTGGAGCACCGCCATTTTCAAAGTTTTGACTATCTCGCTCATATAGACGGACGATATTTTCGATCAATCACCCCAATCAGCAGAATTTGAAAGCATTGCTTAAACAACTAGAGGCGCTTCTGCGCGACACGTAGGCACATCGGGCAGACTTTCATCGCCATAGGTGACGTTGGCACTGGAGCATCAAATTCATCAATGGCGAGATAATTTTGAACATATCTTTTGATCGCAAACATAGCTACGTCGTTGCTAATTTGCGTGAACGAATTAGGATACTCGTTCAGTTGCACGAGCTGGGCTTTGTGGGGTTCAAGAAGGCCATAATCTCATCGACGCGCAGAGATTACAATCTAGCATCCTGCTTTTGCAATACTTAATGTCTTGGCAGCTTTACTGAAGACTTGATGCATTTATCTGAGCCCAGTCTGGTGATTAAGATGATCACTCAAATTACCGAGCTAAAAAGAAAAGTTGCGGCCTAAAGTTTGAGGCCTACACAGCCAACGTCGTGAATGAATACTGGAACGTTGATTCGGCTGCGTGCATGGTGGACAGCGCTGCTTGTACGACGAGCAGTCTGCTCCAGTGATCAGAATAATCTAAGGGGATATCACTAGTGCGACGAACATCGGGTTCGCAATTACCTTTGACGCTATCTTCGACGTGGGTCGAAATATTGAGATGCCTCGCTGGATGTTTGTTGAATGATATAGATGAAAATGCATTATTGTTAATTTAATAAATTATAATGTCAAGTAAATTAGGTTAGGAAATCTCTCTCATGCTTAAAATAACAGTTTTATTTCATCTGATGGCGTATAATTAAAGCATGAGGAAGTATATCCCATTAGACGAAGAGCTTATGGACGATCTTCTTAAAAATGGGCGCTATGAAGAAGCAATTGATCTGGCTAAGAATTGCACAGAAAATGGCATTCCAGAAGATCTTTTAAATAAAATCACCCCTCTAAAAAATTCATTAGTTAATAAATATAGTAAAATAAATAAAGAGGGGGCTTTAATGAAATAGCACTAGGTAAAGCTGGAAGGATAAATGCTACTACAATCACGCAATAATTTTATTTCTACTATCCAGGTTAAATCAATCTAATGCATGCATATAATCAATTTTTAAGCCATCACGATATATCAGAATAGCCTAAGCTTGTGATAAATGAGTCGTAGTTATTGTAATATTTTTATAAACCAGACATATAATAATTAAATTAATAACCAGCGAAAGTTATATTATTTGATTTTAAATCAACTGTTTAATGTATAATGAAAAATTATTCGATCTAATCATAATTACAATCAAGGTAACGATATGCATCATGATAAATAAATATCATTGATCTTCACTCATCATTTGTATGTCAAGTAGTTCGCTTATAAATTAATACTTACCCATAATGTTGTTTATATATGCAATGATTTTATGAATTTTAAGATAAAATGATATTAAAACACTTGCTTTTATAACAATAAAGTCTCGTCTGAATTGTATCTTTTATCATACATCATCATATCTATTAATTTTATTACATAGAAGGATAAATCCCTCTGTTTTATCAAATTATATTTTATATTCTTATCCAACATTTCCGTTATTTTAATTATACTTAATATTTTACCCTCGTCTTTTTCTTTTATTAAAAAATCGCACAATTTTTTTATTATCTTTTCCTTGTTTAATATATGGCAGTTCACCAAATTTATGTCATCTAATAAAAAATCGAAATGTTGTGAGAATTTATAAATAAGCTCGAAAGACAAATCGTTGTTGCACAATAAAATAGCCAGAAATAATTTTTTCTTATCTATTTTTAGGTCAATGACATGATCCAACAATTCTAGTATCTTCCTGTTCTCTTGAGAAATTAAGAAAGGTGTATAAAGACATATAAAATTATTCAAACTTAAACAGAAATTCTTCAAATTATCCCTCTCAATGATTTTCATAAAATAATACCACGCAAAATCCGATCCAATTTCCAATATATCCTTGTGAATACTATTACAATTTATTATATTAATATTATACGAATGATCAACTATCATTTTCATCGCTTGACAGTCTTTTTTATGCATGAAATACTTCATTAAAATACAGAAAAGAGTTCTATTTCTAACCTTTGGTGATTTTACGAAATAATCTAGCATCATGTCTATTAATCCTTCTCTCATTAAAAATATATAACAATCATCATCCGGAATATTATTCAACAAAGAAACGTCATGATTTAATGCGTTTTCAACGAAATCACTCACTAGATTTTTATCTAGAGTATCAAGAATTGCCTTTATAAAAGAACTGTTCAATTTCTTTTTGTTTGTTAATAAAACTCTTAGTTTTTTTACTGCGCTAT
Source organism: Candidatus Methylacidiphilales bacterium (assembly GCA_025056655.1). Lineage (NCBI taxonomy): Bacteria > Pseudomonadati > Verrucomicrobiota > Methylacidiphilae > Methylacidiphilales > Methylacidiphilales bacterium. Next base: position 10,853 of record JANWVL010000052.1, on the reverse strand, counting down.
CTCCACCACATAAACCGATTAATGACTTTGAATGCAATTTATCCTTGACATCTCTTTCGATGTGTTTAAATACAACCTCAGATATTTCGCCACATCTTTGTAAAGTAAAAATGTTATGTTCTTGTTTATCATAATCAATACAGTTAATACATGATTTACGAATTTTGTTAATGATCGAGGATGTATTTTTAAGGATAGTAAGTCTTAGCACTTCATCACTCTCATTATATGCATCCAACAAAAATTCACAAAGATTGAAATAATCTATACGACTAATACTCTCGGCTAATTTAACTTTTTCCCACTGCGGCATGTTTTTTAATACTTTAAATATTCCATGGCAAAGGAGGGGATGACTTTTAAATATGATGATATTCTCGGCGTTTTTATGATCTAATACATACAGCAGAATCCTGCATATATGTTCAGAACATTCCATTTCTTCTAATAATTGAATGCATTCATCAATTAAAGGATATTGATCAATTTTACATATATTTTCAATTAAATTAGCTACAGCTAATTTTATTTCTCGATCAAGTAGGAAGACGTTTTTAAATAATAGTAATAAATCGTGATTATTGTTTTTACACACGACATGTAATTTAGCAATTAGGTAATTATAAGAATCTTCATCTCTATTCATATAATACCATGCTAAATTTGCCGCATAGGCTATAAAAGAATCTTTAGAGTATTTGTATTCATCAATAACCTTCTCAGCTTCATCCATCTTTGTCGCGCCTATATAAATCAAAATCAAGGCTTTATAGATAAGAGGCAGATTTTCATCATTTGATAATAAATTACTAAGCACAAAGAAAGCCTCTTCTTTATTTGACAAAATCTCATTTATCAAATCATCTTTAATTTTGTATATTCCATCGGGCAAATCCTCATATGCACTGCGAGATAAAATGCGGTTTATTAAGTTAAAGCAAGGCATATATTTCATATTATAACTGAAGATCCGTGTGGGATTAGATATGTAAATGGGTATCATTCGATATACGACGCACTCAAGAAATTTCAGCGAAGCTGTAGCAAAAAAGCAAAATAATCGCGACATCAATCAGATAACCTATGCAGAGCATATCATTTTTGCTTTAACTTACAACTGAAGCGATCATTTAATCTTCCAATATGAAATATACCGCAAAAATCATAATATGTATATTGATAACCAAATCCTCGCATTATTATCAATAATTTATGGCTTAAATTAGTAATCTACAACTTACTCGATGGGGTATATGCTGGTAAATGTGCTTTTATCCTTCTATTTCATATTCCAATAACTGATGATTAACTCACCATCATAATCATCAACACGCTAAGATTTTTAAGAATTGAATGTATGACTTATAGCACAAATCAAACACTGGTACACACTGCATGATGAGGTAATAAATAATATCATGGCGCAATGATATTATTGAAATAAAAAGGATCAAAGGATCGAAAGCCATAGGTATCCCAGTATTGCATCAACAGATTTAATTAATATGTCGTTTTATACTTCTTCCGGCAATTCTTTTTGTCTCGGTATATAAATTCTAGAGTATATTCGGTTGCGATGAAGTTAAACGACTCGCAGGGGATGTATCTAGATTATACTTGCTGAATCATCTACTTTAGCATTAGTTTAAGAAGATGATCATATTTGTTACGTCATTTGTGTTACGCTGATATAACCAACTATCTTTAAGGAAGTATATCTTTGTGACAACATCAGCATAACTAAGAAAGTATTTTGGTTGATATGCATCAAAGAAAAAAGGCCTTAGTGATATGATAACCGCGTTCTTCGTCTGATTTTATCTACACGAGACAGGCCTTGATAATCAAGACAAATAACACACGATCCGTATTTATATTTAATATACTATTGATATATTGTCTTAGTTTCGATTGTCTAACAATAATCGTTTTAAATTGATAGGGTTGCATAGGTAGATCTTGCATAGCCTACATCCCAATTTTATTTACCCTTGCCTGATATAAGTGATAAACTGATCGCTATGCCAAAAACGATTATGCCCAAGCTAAGGACACAGTATATTTGTAATAAGTGCGGCTGTACACAAGCACGCTGGGTAGGTAAGTGTCCAGCATGCGGCGAATGGAACACGTTGATTGAGGAAGTCGTCGGGGCGCAGCCGAACGTCGACCGGCGCGCGCCGACGCTCAGCACTACACCACAGAAGCTGTGCGATATCCGCGCTGACGCGACCCAGCGTCTGCCTTTGCCAATCAGTGAATTCAACCGTGTGTTAGGCGGCGGCATCGTGCCAGGTTCGCTTGTACTGATCGGTGGTGACCCGGGCATCGGCAAGAGTACGTTACTACTCCAAAGCGCTGTACTCGTCGCCAGACATATCGGGACAACACTCTACGTAAGCGGCGAAGAAAGCTCCCAGCAGATCAAGATGCGCGCTGAACGCCTAGGCGTAGGCCAGAGCGATCTCTACCTGCTCTCCGAGACTAACCTTGACCACGTAATTCATGCTATTGAAGCGCTGCGACCAAAGCTATGCATCGTGGACTCGATCCAAACCATGTATATGGACAGCTTGCCATCTTCTCCGGGCACAATTACCCAGGTGCGAGAAAGCGCACAACGTTTGCAGGCGATTGCCAAGTCCAATGATGTGGCCGTGTTCATCGTCGGCCACGTGACCAAAGAAGGCAATCTGGCTGGACCGAAGGTGCTTGAACACATTGTAGACACCGTGCTGCAATTGGAAGGTGATCGTTTCCAGTCCTTCCGCATTTTGCGCAGCATGAAGAATCGCTTTGGCGCCACTAGCGAAGTCGGCGTGTTCGAGATGACCGGTGACGGTATGCGCGAGGTGATCAACCCCAGCGAGGCTTTCTTAGCCGAACGTCTTCTGTACACGCCCGGCAGCGCAGTTGCCGTGACAATGGAAGGCACTCGTCCATTGCTGGTCGAAGTGCAGGCATTGACCAGCCCCACTCAGAACCCTATGCCGCGCCGTACTGCTAACGGCTTCGACTACAACCGATTATTTCTGCTGATCTCGGTATTGGGCAAACGCGTCGGCATTCGCCTCCATGACCAAGACGTATTTGTGAATGTTGTGGGGGGATTAACGATTGACGAACCAGCCGCTGACCTAGCCGCTGCAGTTGCTATCGCAAGCGCCCATAAAGGCGTGCCTGTCCCAGCCGATATCGTTGTAGTGGGCGAAGTGGGACTAAGCGGCGAGGTACGTAGCGTCGGCCAGCTTAACCAGCGGATTAACGAAGCGGCCAAGCTTGGCTTCACGCGTTGTATCTTGCCAAAAACAGCGCGCAAGGTAGAACGCCCTCCAGATGGTCTGCAACTATTGCCGGTGCGCAGCCTAGGTGAGGCGTTGCATGCCACGTTAAGTTTGTAGGCACTTGGCTTCTCTGCTTTGCGCAACTCAAACGGTTGTGTAAACGACTTAACGGGTCATTATCTATGCATATTGAATAAACCACCGCTGTACTTTGCTGCACTTTTTTGTTCAATCGCCTAACAAAATTCGTGTGCCAATGTCACCAGTGACATGGGTTGCCTCACCACACATAAAATGATCAACTATGACTGACTCCTTGTTAGTTTGATGTGATAATGCTGTAATTACCCGATGTTTATCAGTTCAATAAATCTTATCTTCGCTTTATTTTTCATATAAGCTTTACATTGAAATGAAAAATCAAGGCATTCTTGTATCCTCTTTCTTTGACATTAAACCAAATCATTAATTTACTTTAGCATGGTTTTAGAACAAATGATTTAAGGTTGCATAAGAACAACTTATTTTCTTTGGCAAGGCTTCTTTTTATATCATTTTACTAGACAAACCACGAACATGCTGATAAAAGAGCTTATAGAGGCTCTATGTGATAAAATTGCACTATATTTTTTTGCGCTTAATGTGTCATTATCTATTACGGCGACTCATCGCAAGATATGTCTAATAGTTTGTTATAGGGAAATAGTGAATTACGCCAATTATTTGGTTGTGCAAGTAATTTAGTTATAAAAAGTTATTTACAGATAAATTTAAAGACGCGATATTCTTACATATCATTAAGCCGTAGAAAATGAGTTGATATATCATTTAAATTATCGCCTAATATTCATGGGCCACTAGAATTATTATTATGATTCCATCACGGTAAAATATTTTGCGAATGATCGTTTTGTTTAATCATTATCCTTCTTTCATTCAGTATTCTATTTAGTCCTATTTTTAAATCATTGCTAATATCTGATTGAACTAGACGTTGGTAGATATTTTCAATATTATAAACACCTTCCTTTAATATAACTTCTGCGTATTGAGACAATCTTTCCGGATCATCTTCACGAAGAATCTGCGCATGCAATATTGGTATAACTTCAAGGCACCCTCCAGAGATTAGTGCTCTTAAAGAGAGTAGTTTAATCTCGAAATCGGTTTCATGAAAAGATAAATCTATGAAGACTCTTCTCACTGTTTTATCATCGATATATTTAGACAAAACCTCTCCACATGTCTTCCTTAATTTCAAGTTCTCAGAATGTTCAAATTTCTTGATCAAAGCGTCTATTAAAATATATACCTGTTGGTTTGATAAATTTAGTAATAAATCGCGCGTTGAATCATCCTTTTCATGTAGAGACAGAACATTAAACAATGCCGATATACCTATGTGAAATGTTTTCATCACATCCATTGCTTCAATAAGTATAGACGGTGGACATTCTGTCAATATTCTATCTAGACGCATGATAAACATGCGTGCCTTTTCTTTGTAAATTCTCTCGTTGTGTTGCTCATTTTTTTCGTTGGTTTTCATTATAGTGTCTTTATTCCTCATCAAAATATCATTTATAGAACGTGCGCATATTATTTTATGTTTATCGTGTAATGGCATTTCTAGTATATTAAGTAGTATTTCCAGATGTTGAATGTCTCCGTATAATCCAATAGTTGACAAGAGCTTATTCAAAATTAAGTTAATGGATTGATCATCGAAATCAAAGGGGCGCTTATTTATTATTGATTCGAGTAAGTTGGTGATAATATTTATGCCCATCATCGTATTTAGTTTTGGTGCAGCTTCTATAGCACAAAATAATATATCTAAATCTTTGCTATTGTATATCATATGCTTAAGTAAATTGAATCCAGCCTGATATTCGCAGATTTGCATCGCTCTAATACACGCCAAGATAGCATCCCTATTAAACAAATCACTTTCCATTAGTCTTATCAACTTATCGCCATAGCCTGAATCAATGAGGGCTTTAGCTAATTCTAAGTTTACGGTATAACTCTTCTCTGTCTTCATTTTGTCTAAAAATGTTTCGGCGGTCTTTTCGTTTATCATACGGCCGAGTAGTACAGCTGCATATGTTCTTATATCAGTATTTTGATGGTTTAATAGTTTTGCGAACATTTCAAAATAAAGCATAAAGTTAGGTTGGTAATTTATTCCTAAGTACATTAAAAGCGTTGCTGTCCATTGATCATTATCGGATTTTTTAATCCATGAAAGTGAATTGTATGTAGCTAATAATGGGTCAATTGCAAATAAAGCCTGCAAACAACTTTTTTTAATAGTAAAATCATCTGTGTTATTTATTGTGAAAATCAAAGCGGCGCATGATTGTTTATCGTTAAGAAGAGCTAAAGCATGAGCGCAGCATTCTTGTATTCCGTATTCCTCATGAATTAAACCTTTTCTGAGTAGATGGCTAAGGTGGTAAAAACGATTTTCTCCTATTATCGTAGCACAAGCAGATCTAGTTTCTTTAGAGTGGGTCAAATCAAATAAGATATCAGCGAGGATACTCGTGATACTTTGGCCTCCATACATTACTATGAGCTTTATATATTCAGCGTTATTAACACCTTTATTTTTGTTTATATAATCTACAACAACGCTGATCGCTTTGTCTTTATCTGATTCTAAAAGAACACGAGCAATTATTCTCCTTATTTCCTCATCATCTGTTTCGTAAAAAATATCTACTACATCTTTATTTATCTTTTTTATTTTATAACTGCTGATTAACTCAGCTGCTTTTTTTCTCAAAGCTAATAAAGGTGCATTTTTTAGCTGTGATAATAGTCCATTTTCAACTTGAGATGTGGTGTCTTCATAACTCATATTTTATATTATAATACAAAACACTGCTAAATAAATATGTTGAACAGAAAGGCCTACGCAACATAGCTGAAATCTATTGAAGAGTACCATACATTTGTGTCGTGATATCTTACTAACTCCTATCCTGAAGAAGATCGAAGATGTGTGGAAAGATCATCGCTCTTTAAGATTATGAATTATATGCTTAACTCCATAGCTTGTATTATAGATGATATTTAAAAATAACATAAATTTTCGGAAAATGATTATTCGCCTATCGTTAGCATGTGATAAGACATAAGAAAAACAATTTGACTAATGGCTTCTGTATCTTTAATAAATATTTCGATGGAGTAGCAAAACCTGCCGGTTAGATCTCAACAATCAAATCATACAATAATCAAGGTGACGCTTATGTCTAAAAATTTAACCCATCCAGTCAGTAACTGCAGTTTATAATGAGATCATGTCAACATATACTATTCATAGATCAGGTGATCAAGTAGAGATTCTTTCTCCAGAAAATCAACCACTCTATCCATCGCAGCAATATTCACTAACAGGGTTTGGGGCGGGTTACGTAGGACAAGGTCCCATGGAATCCGCTTACGCTATTTTAAAAGATTTTTACGAAAAGAATTTGAATATAATACCAATTAACATTCCTCATAATATGTGTCAAAAATTTATGTATGATTACGTTTCAAGAACGAATCAAGGTGATGATAATCATCCTTGCTATATATCTGTAGAAGAAATCACCAGTTGGTTGGCTTATAATAGTTGGAAGCAGTATAGTTTTATCCACATTACACCTAAAACCCCAGCAGAAGAAAGCCAATTGCCTATTGTGATAAAAATGTATGACAAATCAGCCGGGTTGATAATAACAATAGAAGAAAATAAGGATATACCGATGGGAATATTGAGCTATATCAATCATGTTTTATGCCATGATTATTATCAAGAAGGTATTTACCCCATCGATGTAAAAACTCATCAACTATTCTTTGATTATTATTACAGCAAATTATCTTCTGAAGATAACAATAGAAAAGAACAAGCAGTGGAGTATTTTTTGATCTCTTAATCACATCATGAAGTTATAGATAATATCCAGTATGTATACGCCAAAATGATAGAGATAAGGCAAAATTGAATATGTCTATAAAAATAGCAAAAAAATGGCAGGTGTTAATCTGGTTAGATCGCAAATAAAATTTGAGGCGTGAAAAACAAGCGTATGAGCAAATCAACTGACAACCTAGGAAAATAGAAAAAGAAGGATTTTGCGTTATACATACAAGATACGTTTTCGTCATTTCATGCATCGAAATAACTAGTTGTTCTAGACCTCTAAAATTCGGCTTAAAAACATAAAGCTATATACATTTGCCACGGCATTAGATAAAGCAGTAACAATCTACTCGTCAGTTAATAAATTAATAAAATAGAGGATAAAACATGCCGATTATTGTGCTTCAATTCTTCCCCAGTCTCCTCCCATCCTATGAATCAAAATCACCGTTTAATCCATCATCAGCCATAATATTACTCTTTCATATATATGTAAAAAGTATCTGTCTCATCGCGAGGGACGTTCACTAGCGAATATCGCGTGATGATTGAATGATCGCTATAGCTGATAATGGAACATGGGGCACGATTTGTATACCAAATGCGACTGACAGAAGAGGTGCACTGATGATTTAGTTAGGTGTACCGATCGAGATTATCATATAAATCTATTCTAACCATTTTCATTTGTGACGGTCAAATCTTGTAAAGAATGGGTTAAGCCACAGTATAACGAATTGTAGTCTGATTTTGTTTGAATAATACCACGAAGTTAATCATTTTTAAGCTGCCTAAATTGCAAGAAGTTTTCATCATAATGCTGGCAGCTCAGCTTATAGTGTAAAAGAGTTGTTAAAATGCCGGAGGATCTTTAGCGCCCCTTGATAATACCTGACAGCATTTTCAGTATCACCACAGGCAGCGGCTATGTCGCCGAGTTTATGTAACAGTTCAGCTACCCATTCTTCGGTAAATTCTCGTGATGATGTAGCGCATTTACCAATGTTTGTACTGATTTGTCGTTCGGCGGTATCAAAACACTGCAGCAATCGTATTCCAATGGGTGTAATGGAAAGTAATTCATTGCCTAAGAGGCTACCGCCAAAACGATCAGATCTGATGAGTCCACTAACGATCAGGATCTGCAGTGTGTGTCCGATTTCTTCAGGGAACTTGCGCACACGAACAGCGACCTCGAACGGCAAGCATGGGCCACCTTCGTACAAGGCGCGCAGGACTTGTAGTTCCTGTGATAGCATGGAGCGAGTTTGCTCGGTTATCATATACTCATGAGATAGATCAATATTTGCCACGGAATAAAATCAAAATCAATCGCCGTGATATAAAATATTATAGCACAACAGACGAATAGAATCTGCATGATGAAATATGAATTGATAGAAAATCCCAGTCTTGTAAAACATGGATGATGGAATACACCTGCAAATAAATAAATATAAAAGGCTGGCTGTTTTAATTGAATATAAATCGGTGACATATTAAAGGGAAGGGCAAAACATGTCGCGATAGCTCTTAATACATGAAAATGTGTTCATAGGTATCTTTTGGAGAGCATACCGAAATACAGATTCTGCAAGCTGGATACTTATCATTCGGCGTCAGCAGTCATGGATATTAAGATGCACAAAAAATAGTGATTAGATATCTGTCACTTTGTTTACTTTTGATGTATTATATAGATGAAGACATTATACATGCGTCGTTCTGTATTTTACCGATATCCTACAAACGATATCCTATAAATTATATTGCTAGATGTGTATTTATTTATAGTTTTCACTGCATAACGAATAATGGCTATATCTACCTGCTCTCTTGATAGAAGTAGATTTTTAGTCAGGAATGCAAGAGACCATGCCCATTGACCATGAGCACGATCGCGATTCAACCGACCGAGACCACAGAGGCGATTCCAGCGACTGCCAAGCCCGCGGCTCTCTACTTCGCCACACTACACAGCGAGACAAGTCGGAGTGGACAAGCGCCTGCGCTGAACGCGATTGCGCGATTAGCAGGCTCTGAAAACTGTGCAGCGCTGGACTGGACGGCGCTAACGCCTGAGGCAGCGGGGCTATTCGTACACGGCTACAATGTGCACCTGCGACCGTGACAAAAACTCTTGCTGCGCTGCGGGTGGGGCTCGGCAGGTCTTCAATCTCAGCGTCCTCAGCGGCGACGACATGCGGCGCATTGAGAGAGCAACGCAAGCGTTCAGGGGCACCTTCCTTGAGGGCGCATGGTCGAAGACCGAGAGCTGACGGAATTGATGCGCGCCTGTGCTCAAGACTCAAGCCAAGGAGAATTACGAGACGCGGCGATGATTGCAATCGCGGCAAAGACAGGCGCACAGCGCGAGGAGATTGTGCACATCCGCATCGCCATCGTTGACCTGCGCAAGGGTAGCGCTGAAATACGCATTATCTGCAAGGGGAATGTTGATCACGTGCTTTATCTGGACGGCAGCTCATTGTGTCGCCAGAATAAATGAGCAGCAAAGCAATTGACGAAGTGCTCATTAAGGCGATCGTGGGTGGAAACACAGTGCATAGGCGAAGGCTGTATGCTCAGCCGTTTACTTTCAGTTCGACGGCAAAGCTTATCATTTTTGGCAATGTAAATCTTAAGCTATGTGGCAGAGATTGGGGCACTTGGTGCCGAGTGCTGCGGTTGCCGTTTCGGCAGCAATTTGGCGCAGGCGGCGCGCGCTGCGGAAGACAAACTAGCCGAGCGACTCAGCGCCGAGCGCGACGGCATACTAGCCGATCTGGTTCGCGCTGCCGTGGATTGGCACGCAGGGGGACTATGTGTTCCTGACGAAATCAAAACAGAAACCGAAAGCTATCGCGATGAATTGGATGATGTGCGAGCGTTTGTGAAGCACTGCGTGCTGCGACAAGATGTTAAGGTCAATTTGCGCGATCTTTATCGCGCTTATACCGAGTGGGGGCGGCGAACTTGCCGACTCACGGCAATTGTCAAGAGCCATTCGCGATCTGGGATTCGAGCTGAGGCGGACAGCAAAAGGGACAGTAATGCTAGGACTTGGGCTCGCGGCAACGGAATAGCACGACACAAGCAGGCTAGAGTAGAAGCGCCTCTGGTTTATCGCCAGAGGCGCTTGTTTTTTGTGCCAGATTGTGCGAGTAGGACACAGAAAGGGCAGAGCGGGCGCTGGGAATGAAGATGATGAAGATGATGAAGATGTTTCCGGAAAAGTTTTTTCCCGCGAGATAGTTTCACTTTTCATCTTCATCTTCATACCCTGTGCTTTGTCGCCCTCGAAGGGAATGAAGATGATGAAGATGATGAAGATGATGAAGATGTTTCCGGGAAAGTTTTTTCCCGCGAGATAGTTTCACTTTTCATCTTCATCTTCATACCCTTCCATGCAGCGGTGCAGGATCGCGTTTTGCTTAATGTGATAATTATTTCTTTTTGAAAGAAAACACTTTATACAGGACTGGGACAGGACAGACTACCTATTACTCTGGCGAGGATTCATGTGTATACACACTATCCAGCACCTCATTGACCACGCCTTCCATCTCGGCGTGAAGTCTGACCGTCTCAACCGACACCGTGATCGCGCTGCCCATTGCGTCCACCAGCCACTTGGGATTGTCCAA
>JANWVL010000051.1 GCA_025056655.1 Candidatus Methylacidiphilales bacterium | reverse complement strand
AGGTCATCGTTGTAGATGTAATTATCCGCGAGATGATGATTGCAGGCCGCCCAGAAGCTATTCCACCAGTTGGTCGGACCGACGATGTTTGCGCTGGATTCAGCCGTGCCCATATCAGTATAGATGCGGATCGGGCGCTTTGGGTCAACGCTCATTGTGTTTAAGAAATTCTGTGCAGGCCAATAAGCGGGAGAAACCGCACCTACGTTTCCAAAGACCTGCGAATGCGCCCAACCGAGATACATCGAGACAAGTCCTCCCATCGAAGACCCCATAGTGAAGGTATTTCCAGCATCCGAAAGCGTGCGGTAGTTCGCATCCACGTAAGCTTTGACATTTTGAATAAGGTATTGCGCATATTTATCGGCCTTGTTTTGTGTAAACGGCGGCACGTTGGTCGGCTCACCTGGAGGGCGATACTCATAGAGCCGATCCGAGCCATAAGGATTGCCGTTATCCACGGCCACGATGATCAGCTCACGCATGCGGCCTTGTCCGATCTCTCGCGTAGCCGTAGTATCGCAGAACCAAGAATTATTCGGGTTCCCAAAGGCACCTTCGCCTTGAAAGACGTTTTGGCCGTCATGCATGTAGAGGACGGGATACTTCTTCCATGTGTTTTGCGTGTAGCCGCGAGGCAGGTAAATTCGCACGCGGCGTGAAGGGATATCTTGAATCGTGGAGGGAAGCGAAGCAATCGTGACGACTGTAGGCGCAGAGAGAGAGGCGGGAGGTTCATAGTTGAATACTTGCCCGTCCTGCACCCAGAGGACATCGAGCGAGGTCATGTAGTTGTAGCCCCCAGCAGTCCAGCCTGGATGCGGCACAGGAGCGTTGTCCCATTGCCCTTGTCCGTTGTGAAAGACAAATTCGAATGTGTCTCCAGCTTGACCGATGCCAGAAATTCGGAAACGTTTCTCACTGGGTGTGCGCCCGGGGCCGTCCTCGATCATCGGTTGACTGGTGAATGTGCCATCAGGCTTGCGGTAGAGAATGTGGGCTTGGTTCCACCCAGTAAGATAGAACACTGTCTTGCCCTTGTAAGGAGCGGGAGGGGGCGGTGGCGTATTGAGCGTCAACACAGGCGTGAGAGCAGTAGTTGTATGGTTGCAAAAGCCAGTGACCGAGTCGGGACGGGAGACAAGGCGATATTGAATGGTTTTGCCCCGAGGCAGAGCGACCGTCGCTGTCCAGACATTGCCCGTCGTCCAGCGAAGGCGATGCGCGCGGAAGAGGGCAGAGTTATTGGTGAGATTGTTGAGGTCCATATTGTTGCCCAGCTCAGGCACGTTGCCCGTGACGAAGACGGAGTTTCCAATACCGACGTCCTGCGTAATCGTAAAGACGTGCGGCGTGGTGTGTGGATGAAGAAGATTGGCTAGAAGAGGCATGGGGAGAAGGAAGAGGAGGGGAGCTAACCCATTGTGTTTCATAAAACAAGCTCCGATAGGGCGAAGCAATCAAACGATATAAATTAAATAATGCGATTAATTCTGCAAGCATATAAAGATAGACTCCTTCTGATTAATCCAAGCTCATCAGTATAAAACCTGCGTGGTCCAACTTTGGTCTGGACAACTCAAATTAAACACAGTAGCGGTGGAATGTGCCCGAAATAGTAGAAAAAGAAATAGTCTGCCTTGCCAACTCACGGAAAATGTCTGGCAGATGCGTCGCAGGGCGCGAAATAATTTCTGGCAAACCAGGTCCCTGGATCCGTGTTGTCAGTGAGCGCGAGGATGCTGAAATTTATCCCCATGAAATGAGATATCCAGAGGGTGGCATGCCCCTGCCAATGGACATTGTCCGAGTGCCACTACTGAAAAACTCACCGTGCAGTTATCAGGTCGAAAATTGGTTAATAGCCCCCGGTCACCCCTGGCATAAAAAAGGGGCCCTTGACTGGATGGGATTACAACCTTTCATTCAATCCCCGGGACCTGTATGGTTAACTAGATCGTATAGGGAAGATACGTCGAAAATCCGTATTCAACAAGTCAAGCACAGTCCGTCTTCCCTTTGCCTTATTAAGGTTTATAATCTAAGAATTAGTGTGGTTGTTGAGAATAATGGAAGATGTAGACTACTAGGCAGGTTTGAATATTGTAACACAAGTTTTGCCCTCTGGATTACTGACCCTGTTTTTGAAAGCAAATATCTCTCAAAACCAAATAAAGATTATGATCTAGGGGTTTGTTGCCTCACCATCAGTATCGGACTTCCTTACCGTTGGGGATATATATACAAGCTCATAGCGGCAATTATTCCAAAAGATGATAGAGTAAAAGAATTAAATTAAAGGTGACGCTTATAAATCCTATCTTTACAATCGGCCATTCTACGCATACCGGCGATGCTTTTCTCGAGCTCCTAAACAAGCACAATATTGATGTCGTCGCAGACGTTCGTTCATTCCCCCATAGCCGTTTTAATCCTCAATTTAGCAAAGAAAATCTAGAAAGTAATTTACGGAAGCATAGGATACGATATGTGTTTCTTGGCAAGGAACTGGGCGGTCGTCCCCAAGATCCGTCATGCTACGTCAAAGGTCAGGTTCTCTACGAACGTATCGCTCAGACTCCCCTCTTTCGTGCCGGTATTGAAAGAGTAAAAAAAGGCGCAAACAAATACCGCATTGTATTAATGTGTGCAGAAAAAGACCCTATAAACTGTCACCGCACATTACTCGTAGCGAGATACCTCGCAGAAGAAGGCGCCCAAGTAATACATATTCACCCAGACGGTAATCTTGAACCTCATGAGGTTGCAATGTCCCGTTTGGCAAAGCTTCTGAACACCCCAGAAGAGAGCTTATTTCAATTCAAAGATGAAATAGCTGCTGCAATCGCAAAACAAGAAAAACGCATAGCCTACCGAACGTCTCACACAGCATGAATCTATCTTCTAAGCAGACCAATGAAAATATATACTATCGGATTTACCCACAAAGATGCGCGTAAATTCTTTAACTTAATTCGAAATTCTGGAACTAAGCGCCTTGTCGATGTGCGGTTGAATAATGTCTCACAGCTTGCGGGCTTTGCCAAAAAACAGGACCTGGAATTTTTTCTAAAGGAATTATGCGGGATAGATTACGTGCATGTTCCTGACCTAGCCCCAACGCAAGCTTTGCTTAAAGCATACAAAAATAAAGAGATCTCTTGGGACGAATATGAAAAACGTTTTCTCGAACTCATGGAGACCCGCAAGATTGAGGATCACGTATCGAAAGAAATTATATCTGATGGTTGTCTGCTATGCAGCGAGGATCAGCCTCATCACTGCCACCGTCGCTTAGTCGCTGAATACTTGAAATACCACTGGGGCGATATAGAGATTGTGCATTTAGCATAAACAAAAACTAACAGCTCTTTCTGCTTTTATTTATTGCCCTTGCCCGCGGGAGAAGCCAGGTTGGCCGTCGAAGGTGTAGAGCAGCTCCATCTTGACGAATTCGAGACCTGCACGCTCGATGCGGTCAAGAAGATCAATAATGGCGCGATGAGGAATCTGAGCTTCGGGACTTTCGGGAAGTTGGAAGCGGCAGCGGTAAACGTCCACAGTAAATGTCTCTTCAAGTCCTCCAGGCCAAACTTTCATTCCGCGATTGGAGATCATTTCGAGTTTCAGGCCGTCG
>JANWVL010000050.1 GCA_025056655.1 Candidatus Methylacidiphilales bacterium | reverse complement strand
CGAGGCGAACTTATAAAGACGAGGTGTGGAATAATGAAAAAAGGGGTGGGACTGGCAGCTAGTTAATCGTTCTAATGCGGTCATGGAGTGCGGTGTCGAGCGATATGCAACACCTCCTTGTCTTTAAAAGCGCGTAGCAGTTTGCTTCTTGTTTTAGTCCAAAGGAAAGATGTGGATTAAGGATGGGTTATTTATGCCTATTTTGATCAAAGCGGCGAGGCATATATTTAAACAAAGTGGCTTGGTGCTATGCTTCACGTCGCAGTCACAAAAGGCAAAATTTACTTCACTGTGTGCAGTTAATGCCTGCGCATTAATCTCTTAGTTTCAAGATTGATCTAATGAAGACAAAAAAGGGCTAGCCTACATTCCTCAGGCCCCTCTTCAACTCTGAATTTTGATTGAATTCATGCTGAGAGTCCCAATACAGCATGTGAAGGATCCACTCAACAAAAAGTTGGCATGGTTTTTGCACCATCTTAATCATGAAAATTGGTATCCGTATGAAGACATTAATGATGCATCCATCAGTATTCCGAAAGAGTTTGAAGGGTTTACGAGCAACGATAGGCGTGTGGATATTGTTTTGGGGCGGATTATCGCACGCGCAGATCCCGAATGCTACATGGGGGACTTATTTTGGCGGATCAGGCGCTGATAACATCAGTGCTGGAGCAAAGCCAGTAGCCGTTGGACCCGATGGGGGTGTGTATATTGCAGGGATCACCTCATCAAGTTACCCAACGGCGCCCAATCCGATAGCAACGAGTGGTGTGCATCAGAGCATAAACGGGGGAGGACAGGATGCTTTTTTAGCAAAGTTTTCTTCGAGCGGTAACTTGATTTGGTCAACCTACTACGGCGGAAGTAGTGGTGATGGAGGAACAGTTCACTACGGGCCGAGCGTAGTCATATCACCCCTTGATGGGAGTGTATATCTTTGTGGAAACACCAGCTCCTTATACAACACAGCTCCCAATCCCATTGCGACACCGGGAACCTTTCATTCAACAAGTAATTCAACAGGCGGATCAGGATTTGTAGCTAAGTTTAATCCATCAAATGGGACGAGAGTATGGGGCACGTATCTTCAATCCATGCAAGAAAGGTGTGATATAGCAGTAGGACCAGATGGAAGTGTTTATGTAGTAGGGACTGGGTATGCATGGTCGGCCAGTCCATTACCGATTCCGAACGAAATAGGGACAACTGGGACGCATAAGGCAACTTCTAGTTCATCAGACTTTGCAGAGGGTTTTCTAATCAAGCTCAACCCGATAAACGGCACACGGATTTGGGGGACGTTTTATGGAGGAAGCTCATCGGATCATATCACATCAGTCAGTGTAGCGAATGACGGCAGTGTATATGTGGGAGGATATACGTTTGGAAGCTACTCTGGACTTCCGAATGGGATTGCTACGCCTGGTTCTCACCAAGGTAGCTACGGTGGGGGATCTGATGATCTCTTCGTGGTTAAATTTAACCCTACGAACGGCACGCGGATTTGGGGAACCTACTACGGGGGAAGTAGTAAGGATATTTACAATGTATATGGTCCGACAGTTCATACGGCGGTTGATCCAATGTCTAACGAGGTTTACATACTTTCTCCGTCACAATCCGTCTACACGTATGCTCCCAATCCTATAGCCAGTGTGGGAACGCATCAATCCACTGCTCTATCAACTCATGTAAATACGATACTGGCTAAATTTAACGCCACTACAGGTCAGAGAGTTTGGGGGACGTATTATGGGGGGACAGGGGGAGATATGGGATTTGCTCTTGCAGTGGGCCCCGATGGGAGTGTGTATTTGGGGGGGATGGCAGGAAGCTTTTATATGTCTGCCCCAAATCCTATAGCCACAACAGGGACCTACAAACCGACATATAACCATCCGGCATCTGGCTTTTTAGCTAAGCTTAATCCATCTAACGGTCAACGTATTTGGGGGACATACGTAGAAGCTCCTGTTCAAGGGATAGCGATCTCATCCAATCATAGCATTTATATCGTGGGATCGAACAACCTCGCTTTCATTACTCCAGATGCTCACAAGACGACGGTGGAGGGCACGGACGCTTATTTGACTCAGTTTTCAGAGGTATCTGCTAACCTCAGCGCTGTTCCTTCTTGTCCTTTAGTTGGACAAACAATCAATGCTACGATACCGACACAGGCTTTACCTGGATGTGCACCGGTTACATTTACAGCGCATCAAGGGGTGCCGCCTGGGTTGACATTTACGCCGTCTTCAGGCTCTGCTACGCTTTCTGGGGCGATCTCCACTACTGGGACGTATATTTTCAAAGTCACCGTGCAGGACAGTTGTGGGAGGACAGGCACTTACACCAAGAAAATTATGGTGGGATCTATACCGACCTCACTACCGAACTACCCACCACAATATGGGATGGTCGGTCAACCCTTCAGCTACAATGCCTCGGGCACTAGCGATCCAAATTACACTCCTGTGACCTACTCTATGAGCCCCGGTATCCCTGGTCTCACAATCAATAGCTCAACAGGCATCATCTCTGGCACGCCCACGACAGCTGGCATCACGACGACGACCGTGACATTGACGACACCCTGCAACAGTGCGAGCAAGCCACTGACGATCCAGATAGTGCCCAATCAGCCTTGTTCAGTGATTAACCTAAATGTTACTGGCACTCCACAGAACTGTGGCATTCAACTTAACTGGGGGAACGACTCCGGATGCACAACTTCTCATCACTTAGCCATCCAGTATCGTGTGGTGGGGAGCAGCACGTGGACGAGTGTGCCGGTGAGTATGCGTCCAGCGGTGAGTGCGGGGAGTTATACGATAGGGTCATTGAGTCCGACAAATTATGAGGTGCAGGTGCAAGTGGTTTCACCTCAGAATGGCGCAGTGAATGCGGCTGGATGGGTGACAGTGGGTGGTGGAGCGATAACGGTAACGAACTGTGCGCCGCCCACTATCACTGGTCCTACGAGTGTAACACACTGTAATCCTGGGGCGGTGAGCATTACGATGGCGGCGACGAATTCTCCGACGAGCTGTGCTGTAGTGGGGAGCTTGCCTACGGGCTTGAGCTTGAATGCAGGGACGGGTGTGATTTCTGGGAATGTGGCTGTGGGGACCTATAGCTTTACGGTGACGGCGAGTAATGCAGGGGGGACGAGTGCGCCGTTTACGGTGAACTTAACGGTGAACAGCCAGCCTTCTATCACCTCAGCGGGGTCGCTTTCGGCGACGTTGGGGCAGGCGTTTACGCATACGGTGACGACGACGGGGACGCCGACGCCGAGTGTAACGGTGAATACGATCTCTGCAGCACCAGGGCTGAATATCAGCGGGAATACGATCCTTGGCACCCCTTCAGCGACGGGGACGTTTACGTATCAGGCGGATGCGACGAATAGCTGTGGGACGGTGAGCCAGACGGTGACGATCACGGTGACGCATACGCCGCCACCGCCGACTATCATGATGACACAGGCGCGGCTGCGGGCGATGCATGGGGGTTTCCAGGGGGATGTGGCACTACCGTTGGCGGGGTCGATATCTGGGGTGGATCCACGGGTGCACACTGTAGCGAGGGAGTTGGTGTTGACGTTTAACGTGCCGGTGACGAGTGTGAATGTGGTGCAGGATCTGGGTCCGACGATCACCCTTGGAACGCCTATCTTTTCGGGGAACACAGTGCGGATCCCGATAAGTGGGTTGACGAACAACGCGAAGTATCGGGTGAAGGTGAACACGGTGAACGGGCAAGCATTGACAGGGAATGACAAGGTGAACTGGCGGATCATCCGAGGGGATGTGAATGGGAATGGGATGGTGAATGCGGTGGATAGTTCGCAGGCCACGTCGCAAGTGGGGCAGGCGATAACGAATGCGACGTTTCGGTCGGATGTGAATGCGGATGGGAGTATTACGAGCTTGGATGTGACGCAGGTGATGAGTAACAACGGGGCGTATGTGGCGCCGTAAGGGGGGGTTGAAGGGGGAGAGGATCAAGGGGGGAGGGTAGAGAGTGTTTGGCAATGAGAAGCC
>JANWVL010000049.1 GCA_025056655.1 Candidatus Methylacidiphilales bacterium | reverse complement strand
AAGCCTATACAGAGTGCGGCCTCTGGCTCGAAGGAAGGTTCGCCGTTACTGGCTAAGTATTACCGCAACCGCATCTATAGCACGGTCCACGGCCGCTTCCTGCAACCGGATCCGATAGGGTTTGAGGCTAGAGATGTGAATTGGTATAGATATGTGGGGAATGGGGTGGTGAATTATATTGACTTATACGGTCTTTGCAAATGGAAGCATATTGGAAATATTAATTTCAATTTGTGCATTGCAAAATGCAAGTCTTATTACGTCAAAGGAGAAGTATGGTCCTGTAATGATGATACTCAATGTCTGCCAAAAATAGAGATTAGAAATTTCAAGAAAGGAGAAAATTTTGATTCAAGATGTTGCTTTAGACCTCCGTTCTATCCCAATAATATTAAACCAGACTCTGACCTTTCTCTTGACAAGAAAGGCAATTTGATTCCAGGACGTGAGCCGTTTACTCCAGGGCCTGATGCACCCGTGATTCCACAAGAGTAAATACTATAAATTTTAGTATGAAGATTATTAAAATTTTACTAAAATATTTGTTGATAAACTTGGTAATAACTCAATCTTCTGATTATATTCTTTTAGCGAAAGGTATAGATATAGATAAAATTGGCGAATTGTTAAGCAAAGAGCCGGTAGTTGATAAGGATCTAATTAAAAGTAATCCTTTTTTAGTAATACAGGGAGTTACCCTAACTCGCTCTGATGCAGGAGGATTAAGTTCAAAATTATTGAAGCGATATAAGATTATAAATCACAAAGGTAGATTAGTAAGGGTGTGGAAACAACTGTATAACGGTTCATTCTCCGAGACCATAGAGAAGACTATTAATGAGGATGAGTATCTCAATTTGTTAAAACCGTTAAAAGAATATATTGATTTAATGGGCATACCACCGATACCTGTTGAAAATGATATCAATCTTGATTTTTTAATAATTCAAATTGAAAATTTTAAGAAAAACAAGCAAATAAAATAAGCCACTATCTTTGAATAATTCTATTATAGAAAAACATATCACTCGGTAGGAGGGGACATGCTAGATAAAATATTAACATAAATTTAATAATGATGTAATTAACACAATACCACGCGAAGCAATAACATTCTTTCAAACCAATACCTTTCATCTTATCAATCGAGGCAATAATCGCTCTGCACTTTTTCATGCGAAAGATGATTGCGCCTTCTTCGTGCAACCTCTTGCAGGATGGAAGCAATCAGCTCATGCAAAGATCTATCTCTGGTGTCTCATGTCCAATCACTATCACATCCTCGCTGAACTTCCCTCCGATCGGCTCAGTGGGAAAAGGGGGACGCAGTAGACAAATTATTGAATAATACATATATATGCAGCGTAACTAACCCCTCGCATAGAAATCACGGAGCCAATTTCCGTGTGGATATTCTATGGGAGAGACGGGTTCGTCTCCAAGGCGACTCTTCGACATCTCGTCCCAAATATCGTAGAAAAATCAGAACCGGCACAGAGGCAGCCCTCCCGTTGCCGGGATCACTCGATCACCCATCTATACACCTGTAATCATCCAAACCGCTGATAACATTTTCAC
>JANWVL010000048.1 GCA_025056655.1 Candidatus Methylacidiphilales bacterium | reverse complement strand
ATAATACATCCATAAAGAAATCATCCCTAATAATTCCGTGCATAGGATGCATAGAATATTCCTTTAGTTTTTCTGACAATTCCTCATGCGTTGCCAAATATAAAAATCGGCGTGGCATATGAAAGGGTACTTCAGCCCACAAGCCTATCGGAATAAGAATTGTATTAATCCCGTATTCATTCAATTTATCTATAGCTGTATCAGCATAAGATAAGCTATCTACTTGTTGTAAGAAACCGACGTAAAGCAAAGGATTATCTACTTCTTTAAATTTAATTATAATGTCTAATTGACCTATATTTATGCCTTTCTCGATATCTTTAAGCTTATAATTAAAAACAGGATCTCCACGCAATGGTCGGATAATATGTATATCTCCCCTGCCTAAATCTTTTAATAAGTAATGAAAAATGAGATGATTGAACATGCCAGGATCATCTGATTGGAGGCAAATTGCTATAGCTGTCTTTTTTAATCCATGCATGTGTTTATTATAATACGCACCCAATAATTTAACAAAGGAGTTTATAGAGATTTATTTGCAGTGCATGCATTCCATGATTAATGCATAGCCTTTAACTTTTTAAGATAAATAGACTTAGATTATGATGGTCTAAATACACGTCTTTTAAAACAAAAACAAACTCGCCTCGTGCCGTATAATTATTAAACACAAATAATATTAATTATTAGATTTAAAATATAAACATCTTTTAATAAAAATGCAAGAAAGGGTGTTTTATAAATTCAAACTCAAACAAATATTGCTTTATTTAATCCACCCATTTCCTTTTTTATCAAAAGAACACAAATTCACTTTCTGAATAGTGTTCGTATTGAGATTTACCTGGCGGGCGATAAAAGTCATCAATTTTCCCTTGAGATGCAAGGAGTAAGAGACCATATGGAATTTTACGACAGGCTTCAGCAAATAAGGACGCTGTATCGATCTTAGATCCTACGATCTTATATTTAGGGCTCATTTTTAATTGCCGATATAATTGATTAGATAATTTATTTATTTCTCTACTTTCCATTTGTTTTCGGCTTAAGTATTCATTTAATAGGGTTGGATCTTTAGATAGACTATTCAAAGCACGTTCATAATGCTGACTACTTAATCTTTCCGCGTCGTAACATAATACAAAGGCGCATTTAGGGTTGTCTATAATGCTGTCAAAAATCTCTTCTTTAATATTCTGGGGGATATTTTCCCATTGTAGGACCGCGGCGGCAAGGTAGATATCAGTAAGTTTGTCTAACAGTTTACATTGCAAATCCTTAATTTGAGGATCATCCCAATATGCCATAGCTTGTATAATCCCAGACGGCGAGAATTTTAAAATTGATTGTTGCCGCTGTTCTGAAGATACTTCAGCCCATGTTCCTGCTAGGATCTTTAAGCTTTCATCTTGAATCTTTTCGTATATCAATCTAAAATCTTCCTCTGAAAAACAATCCATTTGCCTTAATTGGAAAAGATGGTTCGATGAACTTAAACGATGAAGAAGTGTGACTTTCTCTTTATTTGTAATTCCAGACCAAGATAATGCTGCTGATACCAATACGCTCTCATTCATACCATAACCTTCTAAAAATCTTTTGACACGCATCTCATCTGTAATAAATTTTGAATACATGCCTAAATATAGTAGTGCTTTATCAGTAGCATGTTCAAATGTATTCAAAACATCCGCTTCGGTTATGCCGCACCAGTGAATCGCAGCTTGTACTTTCCAGAATCCGCTTAAGGTCTTAAATGCCTTTCTTAGCACATCTACGCGAATATCTTTAAAGGCTAATCCTGCGCGATAAGCCCATTCGCCTGTGACTGTTCTTTTAAGTAACAAGTCTTCCCGCATCTGTGTCGTTACAATTGGCCAACTTCTTGCCGCCAGATAAGCTGCTTTTTGTTTGAGCCGACTGAATTTATTCAGCAGGATATGAGGCATTGTTTTTAGTTGATCCCATCGTATGCCTGCTTCAACGGCATAAATATCTTCCATATTGTTAAAAGCTTCTACTAAAGTCGCTTGTGATAATTTCTTGAAACGCTGTCCTGCTCTTATTTTTTCCTCATCCGATAAATTGACAAAAGCGAGCTCTTGAACATAAGCGTCATCAGGAAAGATTGATACAACGTAATTCACAATATGTTTATCGTCTAATCGTCTTATTGCGTCAATTAAAGTTGGTGTAGGAAGCAAATGCCCTGCCTCTTTTGCACATTTTATGATATTCTCTCCTGATAAACAGTTGAACATATTTACCAGATTATTCTCATTTATTTTGTCCTTATATTTCGATGCTATCATAACCAACAATTCCTGATCTTGATTTGCTATACCATATGCAATGATTTTATTTATTTCCTCGTAGCCAATATCGGCGCCAGCCTTAATCATAATTTTTGCAAAATCATCTAGGGCAACCTGATTCATCTTCCCCAGTTCTTCAGGAGTAATTTTTCCCTTTTCGATAAATGCCGCAATCACATCGTGCCAATACTTGCCGAATAATCTCTTATGAGATAAACAGTATTTCAAGTTCTTATCATCATTGAAAAATTGCTCCTCCACTCTTTCTGGATAAGCACCAACCAATCTAAGATATCCGTCCAACCTCTTCTCTTTTATCAACAAAACAACGAAATTCCTGTATAGCTTAGGTAGTCTTTTCAAATAGACATCATAAACCGGCCGATATTGAGGTTTTACTTCATCTTTAATTTTCTTCAGGAAGTTTTGAGAATTTTCGATATCGCTTACCAAAGCCAAAAACAGGGCAAATAGATTAACTGTATATGCGTTATCAGGAACAGGATAAGGTAGGGCTAATTTTTCTTCTGTCCCTGTGTCTCTCAATAATACTGCTAGAGCATCAGGCGTATCTTTATACGTCATAATTAGTTCAATTAGTTTCTCGTAGTGATTGCCACGTATATTTATATTTGCGATATAGTCTTCAACTGCCATCATAATTATATTATAAACGCATTTCGACATCTTTGCAGTTATTGTGTTATGCTCAGGCATTAAATATGCATCTAAATGACATATGCGTGTTATAATATTAGTATGAAACCAGAATATATTAGCATTCTTGTCAGATCAGGAATTCCTGTTCTCTGTCTATCTTCATTTGGAGTCGGCAAAACCCAATTTGCGTTATCATTCGCACGAGAAAACATTAACGCCCATATCGTTATGTTAAACATGGCTGCTCTAGAGCCTGAAATGTTGCCGGGGGTGATTTATGCAGATCACAATGGCAATCCAATTATTGTAGGAATGCATCAATTCAACGAGCTGGCCAAGAAAATCGCCCAAGAACCGCATAGGCCAATCCTAATTTTTATGGATGAAGTAACACATGGCAATTTGTCAGTGCCTCACATACAGAGCTCCATGATGACCGGTATATGGTCTGGTTATGATTTTTCACCTTATGCACGAAATGGTAAATTATGGTACTTGTTAATGGGCAACTCGACTAAATTTTCAACATCAGCAGATACACTTCCTGAACCTTTAATTAATCGTTGTTTGGTTCTCGAATGGGGTGTAACTTCGGCAGATATAGCTAATTATTACGCGGGCAAATATTTAAACGAAAAGGATATCGCAAGTATCGCCAAAGAATATGCCCAGGCGGCTGGGATGAATGATTATGAATACGAGGCTTTAGTTAAAAAAGCCACACAAGAACTTTTAGAGAATGGTGTGCTAAACAAGCCAAAGAAATGGGATTGGCATCACCCAGATTTACCGGATGCTAGTGCCGTAAAAGTAGTGTATCATGCCTTATTAAATCGCATATCTGAAAATTTAACCGGACTAGATGAAATAATACACAAGATTTATGGAAAAGATAAACCGTATCAAAAGAGAGATCCTGAAGAAAATTTCTTAAGCCCACGCTCTCTACATTTAATTATCAAGGCAGCCGCTATCTTACATTGTGCTGGCGCGCCTAACTCTGTAATCCAAGAAGTGTGCAAAGGTGGCACCGGAAATGATCAATTAGCAGCATGGCTTTATGAAAAATTGAACACGACTGATTTGCCAAGCTATACACAAGTTATTAATTGGATCGAAGGGCGAGAAAACAGCATTGATTTAAAGAATAAGTCTATCGATTGGATCGTGTTGTTTAACGAGCAAGCTGCTGAATATGTAATACAAAAGATCATCAATGAAATGTCTTCTCAAAAAGAGGATAAAACAGGAAAATTAATCGCTGTTTACCAATATTTAGACAAAGCATTGACTAAAATGAAGAATGAACTCTTCACAATTAACCCTGCCCTTCAATCTTCGCTTCTTCAGAAGATAACCAATCACCCTTCGATGAGAGATGTTAATATGAGAATGGGACCGATCATGTCACCAGTTTATAAAGAATGGTACGTCATGCATTTAGATTCTAAAAAGAAAGCTATTGAAAATAATCAAGCTGTAGATGGTATCAACAATAGCCCTAAAAACGACGATGAAATATCTAAAAGTATAGCTGAAGACATCAAGGAGTTTATGTATAAAAATATTAACAACACAATAAGCAGCGCCAAAGACGAAGAAAATAATTCACCATCTCCTGAAGATTTAGAAAGAGTTTTAACTTCTATTGGAATTGGGTTTGTCTTTTTTCTTCTTAGCATTAAACATCCAGATATTTTTACAGCTCCCGCTGAGTTTCTTGAAGCTACGAGCAAAATAAAAGCGGAAGATTTGAAGGACATCGAAAAATATATATTTGCGCAAATCTCAGGTTTAATTAATGTTAATGGCAAGAATAATCCGTTTGAAAGTTTTTTATATACATAACACCTGAATAATAATGGATTTTAATGATATTGTCAGTGAATATTCCGGTGGTTATGCCATAGTCAATGCAGTTCCAGGCAGTGGAAAAACTAGTATATTAGCAAAAATTGCCGCTGTTCTACAAAATCAACATGCACGTATTCTTGTCGTTACTTACACAAATAGTGGTGTAATTAGTTTTCAAAATCGTTTAAGATCGATTCGCCATAAAGATCCATATCCACTCGAAGGATGTGATATTGTCACATTGCACAGCTTAGCCAAGAGAATAATTGATTATGATCCTTACCGTATCGGGCTTAGCCCAAATTATGAAGTAGCAGATGAAGGAAGATCAAAGTGGATGTTGTATAAAGTAATTGATGAGTTTCGAACAAAAAACCAAGATGAATATAAAAAGGCAGCAGTCTCATTTAAAAATATCTATGACATGACTAATCGTGTTTATCGTTTTATGCGTTTTTGGATGAGTAAAATAAATCTACAAGATGATCAATATATCAATAATTTGATATATAACAAGCCGGAGCTTATGTTATGTAGAAAAGTGGTGGATATTTATCAAAGAATGAGCTTGGCATCAAGCGTATTAGATTTTGATAGCATGATCTACTATGCTATCAATATGTTAAATAAATATGATGATATAAGAGATCATTTTTGTAATTATTGGTCTTATATTTTAGAGGACGAATCTCAAGATAGCACCATCAGTCAAATTCATATGCTATCTGTTTTATCTCAAAAACATGGCAATTGGATAAGGGTAGGTGATCCTAATCAAAGTATCATGACTACATTTTCTCCTGTTTATGCGAAGAGATTAGACGCTGCCTTTCAAATTGCAAGTAATCACGAAAAAAATAACCGAGAGATAAAACGCTATTTTATTTTCGACAATAAAAGATCTTTCCATGGAATTATTCGATTAGCCAATGCTTTAGTAAATGTGATTAGCGCAAAACATACAGATAGTTATATTAAAGAAAAGGCGTTCGTCATACAAGGAGATATGCAACCTAAAAGTAACTTATCTGGTAGTCTCCCAATATACCATTGCTTTAAGAATAAAAAAGAAGAATATTTCTTTGTCTTTCAAGATGTTGCTAATTATATGGCACATCATCCCCATTCTTCTTGTGCTATTCTTGTTCCAAACAACCAAATTGGAGCTGAATTGCTTAAATTCTTCTCTCATAAGACAACTGGGACAGATTTATCTGATCATTTGTCTGTCAATATAAAGTGGGGCAAATCTGAGGATATATTCATCAATTTTATACATTCAGTTTTCAAGCTACTGGATAATCTTAGCAACAAAAAAGTATTTATTGAAGCAATACAAGCCTATATTAAGTATAAAAATAGAGGGATTAACTCAGATTATGAAAGAAATATAACGAAATACTTGTCTGGATATAATCTGAAAGATTTTTTGGGAGGTAAATCAGAAGGCCATATGTATAATTTAGATAATAAAAGCCTGCAGATAGTTGAAGAGTTTTCAAATTTAATGCGGGACGTTTTGAAATCATATGGTCAAACTCCAGATGCAATTATCGGCCAAATTGCTACAATAATCGGGGCGTCTCCAGCTGAATATTCGGTTGTCTTACATATTAAAAAAATTATACAGTCTCAATATCATATATATACTGGTGAGTTTAAAAATACCCTGATGCTACTTGAATATTTAAACAAGAACAGCATTTATGAAGCATTCACTGATCAACCTAATCCTTCTCCTGGTTATATTACAATATCAACTGTGCATAAGTCTAAAGGTTTAGAATGGGACAGGGTTTATCTCGTTGCAGTCGATGAAACTCATTATCCATATAGACTAAGCGAAAACAGATCGTCTTCAGAATTTAGATACGACGCTATCGATGACCTGGCTTATTATATCGTTAACGATCAACCCGCGAAAACAAAATACGATTTAGAGAGATATTTGATATGCGAAAAAATGAGATTGCTTTATGTTGGTATCACAAGATCACGCCATGATCTTATTATGACAAGCTCTGGATCACCTCATAAGTTAATAGAAAGAATATGCAAAAGTTTGTCTAGACCAAATGAATTGAATCAATCGAATCAGGTTGTATAAATTAATAATCACACCCTACGAATAGATAAAGGCAGTTGAATGAAATTTAGTGACGAATTAAATTAAAATCCACCCAATTTTTGCAGTATCTAAATTAAAATGCCCCACCATCTTCAACAAGCATAATAAATTCTGAAGCAATGACGCAACAAATTAAACACATAATATAACTCGACATATCGTGATAACTTCTAAATATACCGCAATAGAAGTAATAAATCGTCGGATTAATTAAATGAAAGATGATATTTGATGATTCTTACTTTAAACGACTAAGGCCATAACTCACCTAAAGCGAACCGCAATACTCGCCCAGAAGTCTTCGCACGCAATCTTAATTCATCACTATCTTACAAATCGCTTCATCAGCAACAAATCACATATTAGTTCATGATGAAGTTCTTGTTCATCATGCGACGTGCATGAGCATTTGACCTATGTGATGAGATAGATGTATGTTTACTTCTTACAAATGTGAACCGGTCTTCGATCGCGGCGATAAATTAGTTTTCATTTATGGAGGTCGGATAAATCAATCTGTATGTGATCATGCGCCGAGTAATTCTGTTGGCTATTAATGACGCGATTCACTTGTGATTCGCATCGTCACACAAGAATTGATTTTTATCTTGACAAAAGATTATCGTTTGACGTATTATTCTGAATTGAAGTATTTGCATCTTTTATTTGAATAATATAAAAAACATATACACTCGTGTTATTAATGATGCCTGCCGCAGCAATTCTTATATTTTTTATAAGATATTAAACCATACTTTTTAAACGCTTCATTCATCTAATCTTATGAATATGGTTTCATTTATCCATCGTGTTATGAATGCCATAATTAGCATTCCTTTAATTTTAATAAAAATAAGCGGAGCGCCTAAAACAAAATACTTGCGTAGTCCTGCGAATAGCTCTGATAGCCCGGATGCGCTTGCTTGAAGGGATGCCTCCGATTACAGCATTACACAAAAGCGTAACCGAACGCCGTAGCTCCTCCACACATCGCGAAAAGCACCGTGTCCGTCGGCCTAAGCGAGCAAGAGCCCCCGCAACTCGGCGAGACTTGCTTCAAATGAATAGGTCTGCGACTTGCCTGGCGCAACTAGAGACAGCCGCCACGGTAGTCCAAAGCAGCATACCCACTGAAGCTGTCGGTGCAAGACTGAAATGCGCGTGACCCTTGATCCACCACCGCTTGCAACACCGCTTCATCGCGCGATAGGGTATCTACCAGCACATCACGCAGCGCGTCCGGCGATCGACCTACGTGATGAGATAGGCGCGTTTTTTTATCCCCTACGAATGTGAACAGCTCATCAAGTTCGACGAGAGGTTAGTCATCGGTTGGGGGCTGTGGGATGGGGAGCAGCCAAGGCACGTTCACCGGCGCACTTGACCCATGTGGCTACCGATTGCGCACTTGACACGCAGATTGCGCCCGATGCGTCGGAAGCTGTGGCCATCCAGATGCATCTCAACGGTTTGGCGCGGGATTCTAAGCGGGTAGCTGATTGGGTTGGGCTGAGGGGTGAAATGACGATTGCAGGCCTTGCACAGGTAGCACTGGCTACCACTGTGATTCTTGCCACGTTTGATCACAGATTAGCTTATGTCTCTCTGGACACTTCATGTATCCAATTTTATTGACTCCCTGGGGTGGATTGATTCAAAAGATCTTAAATCAAATCGTGTGTGGGAAACATTCCTTTATTATATGCCTCTCCATGCTTACTTATAAACTTGGTCAATCTATCCTCTCGGAGCATCATCGCGCCAAATAGTGACGCCTTTAATTTTGTGAAGAAAAACTGCCCGATATAAAATATCTCAAGAAACATAGATTGCATTATATGCAAGTTTATCAGGCTTGGAAAATGTATAACAGTGAAAAGTTTGAGAAGTGTTTCTTTTATGAAATGGATGATTTACTTATAAACTCTTTTGATGCATTATCGGAAGCCCAGTTCAACGAAATTTGAGATAAAAGAGTGCTTATTACTATTGATAAATCCGGATACATGAAGTTTTCATCAATTAATAATATAAGAGCATATGAAACAGCATTGATATCTGCTTATCCTTTTATACGATATGGAGTTAAGGATAATGTGGATTGTTTATTGGTAGATACTGAAGTAGTTGAAGTTAATTATCTTATAGGTTAAGGGATGAGATATATAAAAAATACATTTCAACCTGGTGTTGGCACATATCTTTCAAAAATCATCCCTTACATTAAGTAAAATAAACAAAAAGATGGCGTTATAATTATTTACACAGTTAATAAATCATGAACACATGAGCGTATTATTAATTATATAAGGGATTACTCTGAGACTACAAGTGCAAATCCTTACTTGGTAGCAGTAGCTGCAATGTCGGTAAAATATTTCCTCTTACCCATGAACTACAACAATAAAACGCTCAATATTGCTGGTTTCTCAAACGAGGCACCACAAATTACTGCGAAATTCATGAGTGGTGAATTTTCCAAAAATAATAAAGAGATATATTCAACCCTTGATCTCTTTCAGCTTTATGCTAAGATGAAGGACCCAGCGCAAGATCAAATATACAATGTTGATTGGTATATTTATGTTTGACATTGGATATGAACAACGAGATATATTATTTCATAGATAATATATTATTCAAATATAGTCCATGGGATTTAAAAATAAATAAAGATGAGTTAAAGTATTATGCGGACGAGTTGTATAATATATTGCTATATCGCATAAAATCAGACGATTATTATGATCCAAAACTATTGATATATTTATCTCTAACTGGTCATGAAAAGGCTAGAAAAGTATTATTAGATTATATTATAAAAGACTTTGGTCATAAATCGATCGCGGCTTATATCGGATTATGGATAATAGGTGATTCTAAGGCAATGGAAGAAATTCGTAAATACATCAATGATGATAAAAATTATCCAGTTATATTTACTCTAAGCCTTTTGGATATAGTTTTTTCTCACAGAGAAATAGATGATCGCAATATAATAAATGATTTGCTTTGGATACTTAGAAATACAGATGATCAAAAAATCATCCAAATGGTATTAGATATAATCGTTAAGATGCCAGAAGAAAAAGCAAGTAAAATATTGTTAGATGAATCCCGAATATCACCGGGTTTAAATAAAAAACATATTATAATAAAGATGGGAGATGTAAAACATCCCGATGTTGTTAGATATTTAAAAGAAGAGTTACTTAATGATATTTCGGCAGATAACACAGGTTATATATTAAAATCGTTAGGCAAGATAGGGTCTCTGGATGAATATGAGTATCTTAAAAATAAGATAGCGCAGGTAAATGAACAGTTTCGTCCCGATTTAGTTAAGGCTATGTGCGACATTATATACAGATCAAGACAGTACATAAAAAATCAGGAAGTAGATGATAAAGAAAAAGAAAAGCATCTCCTCTCTTTCAATCAACGTCTACAAAATTACTCCGAAGAGCTTTATGATTATATAATTAATTATATTCTAGATGAAGATGATAAAATAATATGTATGGCTAAAACAAATAGCCCTCGTGCATCAAATTGGTTGCTCAGCTATATCAAAGATCGGCACTCATACCTTCCTATACGATGCTCACTATTTCAAGCAGCCGCTTTAGTAGATAATGATGATTTGGCCAATATGATATATGATAATTTCATCAAGAATAAAAAGGAGGAATATATAAATAGAATTGGGGATGTTCTTAATTTAACCCAATCGCTTAATATAGATAATCTAATTGATTTAATGCTATTTTTATTAAGAAATAATGAGTTGCATAGATATAATAAAGTTATAGAATCGCTAAATCATATCATTTGTCGCGTTTTACAATCATCCCCTGTTTTAGATATGATGATTTCTGAGATTGTTAATGATTATAACAAAGATTATATAAAACGCTTAATCTTTATTAAATTATGTTCGGTTTTTCCATCCCGCACGCATGAGTTTACATTAAAGATAATAAAAGAGAGGATGGTAAATAATTCATCTTTTGATGATGAGATCTCTTTTTTTGCAGTTTTTTTGGACATTTTTACAGAGAGAAATAATTGCGCTGTAATTCTTAAGGAAATACTGGATTCATATGGTGAAAGAGAATGTATAAAAAAAGCAATCTATTCTGCATTAGCTCTTTTGAATAAACACCATACTCTTCTACTTTTTTTTAAGCACCTCCATACGATCGAAACTAATCCATATAACAAGGTTATTGAGGTACTCAAACAAAACGATCACGAAATTATCTTATCAGCTGCCGCATATGCTTTTAAAGAAACAGAAGATAAATGTAAAGATAAAATATACCATTTTCTTTATAGATTATATGAAGATAATCTAGTTAGATATATTAATAAAATGATGATTAAAAAAGGGTCTCTAACATTACATTTAGCTAATCTTCTTGATTATATTTATAAATCCAACAATATAGACACCTACTTTTAAAAAAATAATATGTTAGAATAACTGCATGTCTGATTTTCTTTGCCAAAAATGATTGATTTTTCAGTGCCAAATTGAAAGATATGATCTCTTGATGAGATAGATATTGTTATAATTCAGCGAAAAGTAATTGAATCTGTACTCAGAAAGTGTTTGACAAAATGAAAAATCCATCGTTTTATACAATTACCACGAGGATATCCATTTTTATGGATTTTACATGATCTAAACGCAGGATTGCACTATGCGTAAATGATAGTTAAAAATATGAAACATACAAATGGCGTAAACTAACCAATAATCAATCTAGGCAAGAATCCTAGCAACTGCCAGCGCAATCTGTGCAAGATCTGCAATCGTCATTTTATCCACCAGTTCAACCAAATCGGCCACGTAACAAGAATTCCAAGCCAAACTGGCGATATGTATCTGGATAACTACTGCTTCCATGGCATATGACCAATCTACTATCTACTATTCAAATACGCAATCAGTAGCTAACTAGGTCATGTGTACAGGTGACTGCTCCTAGTCTCCGGGAGTGCCTAAATCCAAATACTTGCGTAGTCCCGCGGATAGCTCTGATAACCCGGATGCGCTTGCTTGAAGGGATGCCGCCAATTCCAGCATCGCACAAAGGACTCACCCGACCACCGTAGCTCCTCCACACACCGCGAAAAGCACCGCGCCCGTCGGCCTAAGCGAGCAAGAGCCGCCGCAACTCGGCGAGACTTGCTTTTACTGAAGAATAGGTCTGCGACTTGCCCGGCGCAACTAGAGACAGCCGCCACGGTAGTCAAAAGCGATATACCCACTGAAGCTATCGGTGCAATACTGAATTGCTCGTATCACTTGATCCACCATCGCTTGTAACACCGCTTCATCGCGCGATAGGGTATCTACCTGCTCATCACGCAGCGCGTCCGGCGCTCGACCTGCGTGATGAGATCGGCGCATTTTTTTACTCCCGACGAATGTGAACTGCTCTCAAGCTCGACGATCGGTTAGTCGTCGGTTGGGGGCTGTGGGATGGGGGCAGCCAAGGCACGTTCGCCGGCGCACTTGACCCAGTTGGCCACGGATTGCGCACTTGACACGCAGATTGCGCCAGATGCGTCGGAAGCTGTGGCAATCTAGATACATCTCGACGGCTTGGCACGGGATTCTAGGCGGGTAGCCGATTGGGTTGGGCTGAGGGGTGAAATGACGATTGCAGTCCTTGCACAGGTAGCGCTGGCTGCCGCTGCGATTCTTGCCTCGTTTGATCACCGATTTGCTTATGTCTCTCTGGACACTTCATGCATCCAATTTTATTTGCTCCTATGAAACAACGCATCCGCGCATCCGCATCCTGGCGATGGCCGATACGCTGAAATACCTGCGCAAGAGCGGCCGCATGTAGTTGCTGACTGCTGGCATCGGTGAGCTGCTACAGATCAAACTGTTGGTCGAACTTAAACAAGGTACGGTCACTCCTCTGGACCGCGTGCGCACACGTAGGCGCGGCATCGAGCGCTTGCTGGAAGAAGTGCGTAAGACGCCGGGCCGGCGCGCTGTTTCTCGATCGTTTACACCGGCGGCGAACAGACCGGCGACATCGAACTGGTGCGCCGCGAATTGCAGCCGATCGCGCCGATCGAGCCGCCCGACCCGGTGCTCGTCACGCCGGTCATCGGCGCGCACTTCGGCCCGCTGGGC
>JANWVL010000047.1 GCA_025056655.1 Candidatus Methylacidiphilales bacterium | reverse complement strand
CAAGCGCCACGGGCATTTCAGTATTGCACCGACGGCTTCAGTGGGTATGCTGCTTTGGACTAGCGTGACAGCTGTTTCTAGTTGTGCCGGGCAAGTCGCAGACCTATTCAGTTGAAGCAGGTCTCGCCGAGTTGCGGGGGATCTTGCTCGGTTAGGCCGACGGGCGCGGTGCTTTTCGCGGTGTGTGGAGGAGCTACGGTGGGCGGGTGAGTCCTTTGTGCAATGCTGGAATCGGCGGCAGCCCTTCAAGCAAGCGCCTCCGGGTTATCAGAGCTATCCGCGGGACTACGCAAGTATTTGGGTTTAGGCACTCCCACGGCGAAAAACGCCGCGAACGTTAGCTTAAGCAAGCGAGATTCACAAAAAGTCCGCAAAACTTGTTTCAACCGATTAGGTCTGCGACTTTTTTTCGTAATCAGAGATATTCCCCTGTCGTTAGTCTAAAGCAGTATACCCAATGAAGTCGTCTGTGCAGTACTGAAATGCCTGTCTCTCTGTATCCACCATTGCCTGCACCATGGCCTCATTGCGTATAGAGTATCTACCAGCTCATCACGAAGCGCGTCCGCGATCGACCTGCGTGATGAGATCGGCACATTTTTATTCCCGACGAATGTGAACTGCTCTCAAGCTCGATGATCGGTTAGTCGTCGGTTGGGGGCTGTAGGATAGGGGTGGGTGATGAGCCAGGCTACATTCACCGGCGCACTTGACCTGAATGATCATCAATAGCGCATTTGACACTCAGATTTCGCCTGATGCGTTGGAGCAATGGCGATCTAGATACTTTTTGATAGCTTGGAACAAGGTTATAAGTGAGTAGTAGATTGTGTGATGCTTATGGGTGATACAAAGATTACAAACACTGTAACTTTTGATATCTTTTCGTTCAGAAAGATTGGATTTGTGTAATTGATCAGGTTTGTTGATTTTAGCTTATAATATAAACGTGAAAGCGCAAGAAGATGTTTTTGCCTACCTTATATGTAATGACCTCAATAAACTTGAGGATTTAGAAAAGATTTGTAAACAAATAAAGGGCGACGAATTAGATATTTTTAGAGTGGTAATATATTACATGAAATTTTTATATAACAGAAATGAGGATCCATTAAAAATAATTGTAGCGCTTGCTT
Organism: Candidatus Methylacidiphilales bacterium; assembly: GCA_025056655.1. NCBI lineage: Bacteria > Pseudomonadati > Verrucomicrobiota > Methylacidiphilae > Methylacidiphilales > Methylacidiphilales bacterium. Next base: position 867 of record JANWVL010000047.1, on the reverse strand, counting down.
TTTTGACCAAGATGAAAGACGAGTATTACGATAAAATTACGGCACCATTATTCAGTGAAGGACAGGTAATTCGATGTGCTTTATACATATCACGTTACATTAGATGTAAAGACCCTTATTATCTGGATAGAGCTATACCCATGCTTGACTACATGGACAATTCGGCTAGGGAAAATATAATAAAATTTTTAGCCATTGAATTAAAAAGAGATGCGTGTTTTCGAATAAAATTGATGGAGAAAATTACAGAAGATTTGCAAAAATATGGTGTTCATTCACTTAAACACTATTCATTTGGAGCAAGATTAATTCTATTAGCACGAATGGGGCTTTATGAAGATTTAGATAAGATTTTAGATGAAGTAAATAATTTTGCTTTACATAAAGGTAAAGGCGCATCCAAGATTTTAAAAAAAATACTTGAGCAGCTTAATTATAGAAAAGGTTACCTAGGCGCAAGTATAATAAACAAGATTTATAATGAGAGAGTTATAAATGTAGCACGACAATGTTCAAATATATCTGATATTCTAAAAAACATTATAACAGACCAATCTATAAAATATGGAGATTTTATTGATTTCGATGTATTAGAGCAGCATTGGCATGATTATGAAGATAAAAGTACTTTGATACTCGTCCTGAGTAACATTATTTATCGTCTGCGTCAGCTCGACACGTCGAATGGTATCGTATTGAGGGGTGAATATTATAGCAAAGAAAGGTTCGAGTTTTTGCTAAATAATCGCTGTGAAAGACTATATCAACTAATATCTAATCAGCCTATGCTTGATAATAATATAATAATAGCTATCGGAAAGATAGGGTCTAAAGAGTGTATTAATAAATTGCACGAATTGATAGATT
>JANWVL010000046.1 GCA_025056655.1 Candidatus Methylacidiphilales bacterium | reverse complement strand
CAATCCCATGATCTTGCCCCGGTCGTTACACTCGCCGTCATCCTGCTCGCCAGCCGTATTAGTCCCGCATCCATCCGGGCTCGCAGGTTTCATCAGCCTTTCGCGGTGAATGGAGATGGCGAAGGCAGCGCATTGGCTTCCTGCTCGTAGCCCGTATGAAGTCCGCCATGCACGCGTCTGGCAGGGTTTTTGCTGCAGCATGAATGGATTGGCCACACCCACGCCTCAATCTGTGTTAGCTAACATCGCAACTTATTTTAGCACGATTACTTCTCTACAACGTCCCATTTCCTTTCTCTCTCAATCACTGAATTCATGTCTAAATTTTATATCCCATTTTTTCTCACGCCACCGCATTCCACCGAAACTAGCCACGAGCCTACGCCGCCCTTTTCACTACTTCCCTTTTTCCCTTTCCATCGGAAGTATCATCGAAGATCTGAGCCCATCTGATACTCAACACAAAAAATAGCGTAATAAGACCGATTATAATAATCTGAACGCAGAAGAAAATTATATTCGCTAAATTACTACCTCCAGGCTGTAAAACCGATACTGTAGGGTTACTAGGATCGTAATGAACGGTGATTTCTTGCTCCAGTCTCAATTGAGCAACTAGTTCATCTATATCTCGTTTACTCCATCCGTGCCGACGACTAAATGAAATCTGGTTACCACGGTATTCACGCCCGTCGATTACGTAACTATATTCCAAACTGTAAGACTTTGAAGACGGACGCGTGAATCGGCTTTCTTCTATAACACGAATTAAAGTCCCAGAAGTTGTCGGCCATTGGGAACTCCTCAACGTTTTGCCGATGTCTTCTGCAACATTATATGCACTCATAAGCAAAAACATGATCAACATGATTAGGACTATACGCCAAATGAGATTGCCCCAAATGAGTTTGCGTTTACTCATACAGCTTATTTATGCATTCCTTTTGACGATCCTGATGACGTATTGAAGCTGGTTGATAGTGTTGATATAGGATCGAGCCTAGGCTTGATCCATTGCAAATATCCAGCGTCTGCAGCCCCATCAATAGCGATTGACGTGCTTTCTCGATAAACATTTGCCCCTATGATCTTACCAAGCGTCGTCGTAGAGACAGCAGAAGTCGTGCCATTCGCTAATTTTGTCATTTGAGTATCGGCAACATGTGCCCACGATCCATTTCCTGCATTTAATCCTGGGATTTTGAACACAGGAGCTGGAATCATTGCTGTTGTCGTTCCAATGATTGTTGTGACGGTTAACTCCGATGGGTTAAATGGCTCGTTACTAAGTGATTGTGAAGTGATATTACCTGCTGCTGCTCCAGAACCTCCGGCTATCGCCATTCCCACTAATGATGTTCCACCGGACGCAGTAATCACTGCTCCAGTTACAGCCCCGCCAACAAAGGCTCCAGCATAATCATCTAATCCACTCATCTTTCCTCTAAATGCATCACTAATCAATTGACTGCCTATCCCCACAAGGCCACCAACTCCTGCTCCGATAAGAACGTGAAGAAATCTCCCCTCCGGATCCACGGCATTCACCGGATCGTTATTCGCGTAACTGTAGAGGCTCATATCTGAGGCATGGCCGAGGGGATCGGCGGAGAGGAAGCGCGCGGTGGGATAATGATACAGCCTTGCGCCCATGTGAATCACATCGCCTTCGGTGCGATACCCTCGCCAGCCGCTGGCTTCATGCAAACCCACACCCTCCCCAAGCCGCTTCTTTACTGCTTCGCGCGAGGGGCCGTAACCCAGATAACGTGTCTCTTTCCACGTCATCACGTTGTTATAAACATACCCTACGCTGTGTCCATACGCATCCTGCACGTTGCCCCGCGCAATCGTGCTCCCTCCCGACCCGCCTCCGTAAACGCACCGGTCATCCTAAATCAAATGTGCGTTAGTTACGCTGTTATTTAATAATAGTAAATAATTTATCTACTACGTCCCCTCGTCCCTACGTCCCCTCGTCCTCGAAAGTAGCGAACGACAATACTCGTATCGAGCAGACCCCGCTTATCACCAGTCGGCATTGATCCTCTCCGCCTCCGCCTTCACAGCTCGCTCGAACTCCTCGCCATCCTCGCCTGTCATGCAGCCCGCCGTGGCCAACAAGGCTCCTCGACGACGTTCGTGGCTCTTCGGATTAAGGCCGTGAACGTAGCTGGCCACTTCCACCAACTTCGGTGGCTGTAATTCGCGCAGATCACGGACAATGGATTCTATAACCGTCATACGACAATCAACGTAAACGAGCTCAATATAATGACAAGCACCATGTGGCGCTGTCAGGGGGCCAAGAGCAGGCAGCCCACAGAGCGAGCCGATCGGGAGCGTAGATCATTACATCATCCCAGAGCACACCATCGCAACAACTGTCTCAGCCCCTTCGTCCCAAACCACCACCTTGACTGTCCCATTGATCTTCTCTCCAATGGCATAAACTCCACTGATATCGGCGGGTGCACGGAGATTAGTTTTGCCGATCTCAAAGGTCATTCCATCTTCTATCCGGTTCCATGTGGTGTAGCGTGATGTTCCTTTCTTGAAGGCCTCAAAGTCGACCTTCGGAAGCTTCGCAAAGACAGCATAGTAGTTACCACCCTCATTTTCCACCGTTTTAATGATGACCAGACTAGACGGAACAGGCATGCCCCAGACAGCGTCGAAACGAGCCATCCCAGAATTCGATCGTGAGCACGAAACTGAACCCATAAGAACAAGCATCAAGATACCAAAGACTAGACTGTGATTCATTTGTTTTGCTCTACTTTCAGATTATACGTCTCGGAAAGATTTCCACTAATATGGAAATCAGCAGGATTACCTCGTGCTCCTGCTATCCAGCCAGGTATCACCTCTCTAGTGACGTTCTCGAACCAGTTGTATCGAGGGTTCCAGTGAAAGTTCCAATCGGCATGTAGCGAGTAATTGACGGTAACATCAATAGAGACTTCGCGGTAGCGACTTCCAGAAATAAACGAGTGCCATCGCTCTTTCCAAGGCCCCGCATTCCAAGTTGCATTATACTCTAGCGAGAGACCGTAGCTGCCCAAGGTTTTTGAATTCAATTGTCCTACAAAACTCCCAGGGGCCGATTGGATAGCACCGGTAGTTTGGTTCTTCGGAACATTCTCAAGTTTATCACGAATTTTCATGGCAACCCAACCATCGTGAGACTTTACTCTGTTTTGATAAGAAGAATCTGCACGCATCTCGGCATAAAGCCCATATCCTGCAGGAATGGTTCCTCCTGCCCCGCTCCGATAATGAGAAAGCGCATCACTAAAGCCGTTGATCTGTGACTTAACCGATGGCGAAGCAAATAAATCATAATAATCATACGAACTTGAGTAAGAACCACCTGAACTCTCGTAGAAACTACTTCCCCCACCACTCACCGGCGCCAGCATCGTCTGCAAGCCGCTGGGCTGGGTGTAACTACTACTGCCAGAGAGTCCGGGCGTCATCAATCCTGTAAACCCGCTCACTCCGCTTGTCAACCCGCTCGAATGCCGTCCCGTCGGATCCACGCCATTCACCGGATCATTATTCGCATAACTGTAAAGACTCATATCCGAGGCATGCCCCAAAGGATCAGCCTGCAAGAACCT
>JANWVL010000045.1 GCA_025056655.1 Candidatus Methylacidiphilales bacterium | reverse complement strand
CTTCATCCGTACAACTCGGATAAGCATGGTGTAAATAATAGACACGTGTTACTTAAAAAAGCAAGTCGAAAACAACTGCACCTTGGCAGTAAAATACGACCGCTATTTCGACCTTTGATTAGCTGTTGGTTCCTGTATCTTGCCACTCTTGGTTAGTAAATTTATTTCTATGTCACCATTGCTTAAGGAAAGTTTGATAGAATATTTAAAAATTTTAATTGTCCTAGGCCACCGCTCGCTCTCTCTCTCCGCTGCCACTGCAAATCTTTGGGAGAATTATCTAGCTCGCACTCGTTCAGCGCCTACTTCCCATACCCCCTTCCTAGCGGATCATGCCACTACTAAGACGTCCCCAACTCTTTCCACAAATAAACCACAACAATCCCTTCCTTCCCAGACCTCACAGGCATTGAGTTCCATCGCCTCTACAACATCGCCCTTACCAATTATCTCAGAGTTGAGCGCAATACATGTCGAAGGCGAAAGCAAGCATGCACGTCTTACCTCGCTTAAAAGTCTGGTTTCATCATGCACCATCTGCTCGCATCTCGCTGCCTCACGCACCCAGACAGTTTTCGGCGTCGGCAACCCCGAAGCGCGTCTCATGTTTGTCGGTGAAGCCCCAGGAAAAGACGAAGACGAACAAGGCGAACCCTTCGTCGGCGCTGCAGGCCAACTCCTCACCAGAATGATTACCGCCATGGGACTCTCTCGCGACCAAGTTTATATCGCCAACGTTCTCAAATGCCGTCCCGACATGCCTCCGGGAGCCCAAGGCAATCGCAAACCCACCCACGAAGAAATGCGTTGTTGCCTACCTTACCTTCTCACCCAAATCCAAATCATCCAGCCACAGGTCATCGTCGCTCTCGGTGCCACAGCTGTCGAAGGCCTCCTCGGCGAGAAAAAAATATCCATGACCAAAATTCGCGGCACCCTCTTACAATTTCAAGGCATTCCGCTCATCCCCACCTACCATCCTGCCTATCTTCTCTACAACCCCTCCATCGCCGAAAAACGCAAAGTCTGGGAAGACCTCATGCTCGCCATGCAACTCCTCGGCCTACCCATTTCAGATAAACAACGTTCCTACTTCCTCCCACAAACAACCAAATAACGGCACAATAACAATAAATTCACCTTGCCAACCGCTTCGCCTAAAAATAGCATCCATCCAAACGATGTCTCCACAATGCAATGAAAATCGAAATCCGCAAATTCTCCGAAGGTTCATGGGAAAACGTAAAAGGTTCACTTCCTCAATCCACTCAAGCCCAACTCGTGATCGCATTCGGTGACACCGCTCTGCTAAAAGAACCACAGCATCTCGAAGACCTCCGCACCCGCTACCCTCAAGCTCAAATCATCGGATGCTCCACCTCTGGAAATATCGCCGATACCACAGTCGACGAAGGCACAATCGTCGCCACAGCCATTTATTTTGAACACACCCAAACAATCGCCACAGCTCAGCCTATCCCCACCGTCGAACATTCCTCCCAAGTAGGAAAAACTCTAGTCGAAACCCTCCTTCAACACCCCGACCTCCGCCACATCTTCATCCTCGCTGAAGGCCTTCACATCAACGGAAGCCTACTCGTAGAAGGAGCAAACGCCGCACTCGCCGGCCGCCCCATCTCCATCACAGGCGGCCTAGCCGGAGACGGCACACGCTTCTCCGAAACGCTCACCATTTTCAACGGCACCGCTCTCCCACGCCAAGTCGTAGCAATCGGCTTCTACGGCCAACGCATAAAAGTCAACCACGGATGCGTTCACGGCTGGGAAACTTTCGGCGTTAACCGAAAAATCACCAAGTCGATTAAAAATGTCGTCTATGAAATAGATGGCGAACCCGCCCTCAAGCTCTACAAAAGCTACCTCGGCGAAGAACATGCAAAAAACCTCCCTGCTAGCGGCCTTCGCTTTCCCCTCATGATTCATCAAGAAGGAAGCAACGAGCCGCTCATCCGCACCCTTCTTGCCGTAGACGAAACTACACAAAGCCTCACTTTCGCCGGCGATGTTCCTGAAGGCAACGTCGCCGTCCTGATGAAAACAAATATCGACGGCTTGATCGAAGCAGCCGGAGAAGCAGCTCGACAAGCCAATTTACAAACCACCCAAGACGCATTAGCCATAGCTATCAGTTGTGTCGGACGCAGACTCGTTCTCACCAAGCTCGTTGAGGAAGAAATCTGCGCCGTGCAAGACACCCTCGGAGATCAATTCTACCTCACCGGCTTTTATTCCTACGGTGAGCTAGCTCCCAACATGACTCAAGGCATGTGCAACCTCCACAACCAGACCATGACCCTTACCACTTTCAGCGAAGAGTAAGCCTCCTCTATGCATCGCCTGCTAAAAAGGCAGATCACCAAAATCCTCAAAAAAAATCCTGAAGAACTCCCCCCAGAATATCAGCGCCTCTTTCAAGACATTAGCGAAGCTTATCAAAACTACGATAATGAACAACGACTCCTCGAACGCGTCCAATCCCTCAACGCAGAAGAAATAAACCGCCACAAAGAACGCGAACGCGAGCTAGCCATTGCACACTCAAAACTCGCACTACTAGAATCCTTCACACGCTTCGTTCCGAAAGAATTCCTCCATTTCCTCTCCAAAAAAGATATCCAAGACATTGCCCTAGGCGATGCCGTGCAGAGTGAGATGACCATCCTCTTCACCGACATCCGAAGCTTTACCTCACTCTCCGAAAAAATGAGCGTCGAGGACAACTTCAAATTCCTCAACGCCTACCTCAGCCGCATGGGACCGATCATTACCCAACACCACGGATTCATCGACAAATTTATTGGCGACGCCATCATGGCACTCTTTCCCCCTGGAGCCGCACAAAACGCCGTTCGCGCCGCCATCTCCATGCGCCAAGCCCTTCAGAAATACAACTCAAGTCGTCTTCAAAAAGGATACCTTCCCATCGACACCGGCATCGGCATCAATACCGGCCTGGTCATGCTCGGCACACTCGGCTCCCAAGAACGCCTTAGCACCACCGTCATCGGTGATGCAGTTAACCTCGCCGCCCGTCTTGAATCGCTCACTAAATCCGTCGGCTCAAATATCATCATCACAGAATTTCTCTTCAACCAACTCCCCAACCCCGATGAATTCTGCCTTCGGCGAGTCGGTGTCGTCAAAGTCCTCGGCAAAGAGCAACCCGTGAACATCTACGAAGTCTTCGATGCCGATCCTCCCGAAAGTCTGGAAGGTAAGAAAAACAACCGCCCCCTCTTCGAAGAAGCACTCAACTACTACCTCGCCACCGACTACACCAAAGCAAGAGAAACTTTTGCTCGCTGCGTTGAAGCCTGCCCACAAGATCTCGTCGCCGCTAAATACATCGATCGCTGCACCAAAATCCTAGGCCTTCTCTCTGCCGCAGCACAAGAAATCGCACTCACCCAGCAAAAGTAATCCACCTCTACCCCTTCCCGACCCTCATTTTAAGCGCATCCCGAGCAATATGCGCAATCCGCCACGTCACCACCATAGCCGCCAACAACCCCACCCCGTGCAACCACCCCACTGCCGCGCCTCCCTTCCCCTGGCTCAGATTCACATTCAACAGCTCACCCATAACGCTTCCCAGATACACATACACCACTATCGAAGGCAACGCACCTAATCCACTCGCTATTGCAAACGGAAGCACCTTAAGCTTCGTCAATCCCAATCCATAATTCATCACACTTGAAGGCAAGATAGGCGAAAGCCGCGCCAAAAATACGATCCACACCCCCTCCCTCTCGATCCCCTCTATTAAACCTTGGAAACGCACATCTCGTCCACACATCCTCTCCACCCAAGGCCGCACACCGTATCTCCCCATCCACAAAGTAGCGATAGAGCCACTCACAGAGCATATCAAAATCAACGCCACGCCTCCCACCACCCCATAGATCGCCCCTGCTGCCACTGTCCACAGAGATCCCGGCAACCACAAAATACAACTTACCACAAATAAAACCCAAAACACCAGCCACCCCACCCACCCCATCCCCTCAATCCAAACCAATAACTCCAAAGTCCATTCTCGCCAGCGTTCAATCCAGATACCCATATTCCCCCATCATGCCACACCCCACAACGTTCAGCAATTTCCCTCGCTCCCCCAAGCACGACCCCCGCCCATAGAATTGCTTTGACATCACAAGCCCCCATCAACCAGCATCCCCCTTGCACCGGGGTATGACTAAAAAAATTATCTTGATAACAGGGGCCGCCAAAGGCCTCGGCGCCGCACTCGCCCGACACCTTGCCAATTCAGGTTATCTCGTAGCCGTTCACTACCGCACAAGCCGACACGAAGCCTCTGCCCTCATCCGACAAATCCAATCCACCGGCGGACTAGCCCAAGCCTTTCAAGCCGATCTTTCTATCCAACGCGAAGCCGAAGCCCTCCTACACTCAATCCACAATACTTTCGGAGACGAAGCTTCCCTCTTCGCCCTCATCAACAACGCCGGCACCTACCACGACAAAAACCTCTACAACCTCACCGAAACAGAATGGCTAAGCGGCCTACATAGCACCGCCACAGCCACATTTCACACCATTCGCGCCGCGCTCCCCTATCTCAGAAAAACGGAACGCGCCCGCATCATCAACATCGGCGACTCCGGCTGCGATCGCCCCACCGCCCGCGACCTCGCCATCAGCTATCATATCGGAAAAGTCGGCGTCTACATGTTGACGCGCTCATTCGCCCGCACCGAAGCTCGATACGGCATCACCGTCAATCTCATCTCCCCCGGCTGGCTCGAAAACAGCATCAATCTTCCCCCTCCCTCCACCATCCCCGCCGGCCGCTACGGCACATTTCAAGACGTAGCCTCTGCCGTAGATTTCCTCCTCTCCCCCACCAGTCAATACCTCACAGGCTCTAACCTAATCCTAAGCGGCGGTTGGAACCTCAGATAGCCGTTATGTTCACCGGCCTTATCACCCACACCACACGCCTCCACCATCGAGAAACACAAAACGGCCACACCCGACTCCACCTTGAGCCATTGGAGATCACACCACCTCCTCAGATCGGAGAAAGCATCGCCGTAGATGGCTGTTGCCTCACCCTTGTCGCTTGTGAACCTCACTGGCAGTTTGACCTCCTCGAGGAGACCCTCCGCTGCACGCGCTTTGCACACATCGCAAAAGGAGCGCTCGTCAATATCGAACGCCCCCTTCGCGTGGGCGATTTCCTCGGAGGCCATTTCCTCACCGGTCACATCGATCGCGCAGCAAAAGTTCTAACCTGGGAACCGAGCCCTCAAGTCGGAAGCGATCCGTCCCGTGTAAATTACCACCTCGAAATCGAAATCCTTCCTCATGAGCAGCCTTTGTTGGTCGAAAAAGGCTCCATAGCGATCAACGGCATCAGCCTCACCATCGCCTCCGTCCACACGCACTCAATCTCGATCTACATCATCCCCCATACCCGCCATACAACAAACCTTCGAGAATACACCGCTGGCCAATACGTCAACGTCGAGTTCGATCTCCTCGCCAAGCTCGTCCGAAAAAACCTAAACTCGCACCTCAACCTCTCCCCCTTGCCATGATCCACCCCCAAATCAAACTGTTACTCATTTTGCAGGAGCACGACCTAGCCATTCTCCGCCTTGAAAAGGAACTCCACCGCCTGCCCGCTGAAGAAGCCGCAATAGAAACACGTCTTAAACAACAAACCCAGACTCTAGAAAAACTGCGCTCCGACCTGCGCTCCAAAGAATCTGAATGCAGACAGATCGAACTCGAAGTTCGCTCCCTACAACAACAAATTCAACGCTACCAAATTCAGCAACTCCAAACCCGAAACAATGCCGAATACCAAGCCTTGACCCATGAAATTGAGCACGCCCAGAAAAAAATCGCTGAGCTTGAAGATAAAGAACTCGAGCTCCTAGAGGCAATCGAGCAGTGCAAACAAGCCGTCCGAGAAGAAAAACAGCGCGTGATAACCTACGAAAAGGAGGCCGAACTCGCGCGGCAAAATTTCCAAAAAAAGATGGCCAACGCCCAAAACATGCTCGAAAAAGAAAAAGAACTGCGCAACCAATCAGAAAGCGCAGTAAACGCAGATGTCCTCGCCTTATATCGCCGCATACTACAAAGCAAAAAAGACATCGCAGTCGTCCCCCTACGCCATCAGACATGCTCCGGATGCCACATGAAAGTAGTCCCTCAGACGGCCATCGATGTGCGCGCTGCGAAAAAGCTCGTCACCTGTGAGAATTGCGGGCGACTCCTCTTTGATCCCGAGTAACCTAAGGCTTCATCACCCATGCAGGCTCTATCGCCAGAAAAAATCATCGTGGCACTCGACACATCAACACCTTTACAAGCAGCCTTCTGGCTCGATGCACTCGTTCCTCCCTTAACTCACGCAAAAATCGGGCTAGAACTCTTCACTGCCTGTGGGCCATCAATCTTCGATCGACTCGCGCGCCCCAACCTACACTTCTTTCTCGACCTCAAACTCCATGACATCCCGACTACGGTAGCACGCACAATTCAGACCCTCGCACAACACCCGATCAAATTCTTAACCCTCCACGCCTCAGGCGGACTATCCATGCTCCAAGCCGCTAAAGAAGCAACAGCCGGCACATCCATACGACTCCTTGCTGTGACAGTCTTAACAAGCATAGACGAAGCGACATGCCAGCAGATCTACCCAGGAACCAGCACCACACAAGATCAGGTGTTACGTTTAGCCGAGCTCGCCCAAAAAGCCGGCTTAGACGGACTAGTATGTTCACCACTCGAAATCCAAGCTTTGCGGGCCAGATTTGATCGGACGTTTATCCTAGTAACGCCAGGCATTCGCGCTTCAGCTCACGAAAAATCGACCATCGATGATCAAAGCCGCACTATGCCAGCACGAAAAGCGCTCGAGGCAGGCGCTGATTACCTCGTAGTCGGCCGACCACTCACCCGAGCAGAATCACCCCGCGATGCGCTTGCGAAGATGCTCCAGGAGCCCTAGCATAGGCTATGCTCCGCGTTCAAAACGTCCATAAAAACTATGGCACTCCTCAAAATCCAGTGCCAGCACTGCGCGGAGTAAGTTTCGAGCTAGCCGAAGGAGAGTTTTGCTCGATTGTAGGCCCGAGCGGCTCAGGAAAATCTACCTTGCTGCATTGCATTGGAGGACTAGAGACATTTGATCTCGGAGAAATTTATTGCGGTGACTATGCGCTGCACGATATTTCCGAATCACGTCTGACGCGTTATCGCCGCAGCCAAGTAGGATTTATATTTCAATTTTTTCATCTCATCCCGACGTTGACTGTGCTCGAAAATATCGAGCTTCCGGCACGTCTCAATCGAATGCGGGGCTCAACCGTTCGTAAACGAGCCCAAGCACTGCTTGAAGAAGTGGGCATTGCAAACCGAAAATACCACAAGCCTCATCAACTTTCCGGTGGCGAACAGCAGCGAGCCGCTATTGCTCGCGCACTGATCCACTCACCACCACTCGTTTTGGCCGATGAACCAACGGGCAACCTCGATTCGGCCTCAGGTCAACAAGTTCTGGATTTACTCCTAAGACTTCAAAAGGCTCACAAGCTCACGTTGCTAATGGTGACGCACAATCCAGCCACAGCGTCGTTGGCTCAGCGTCGAATAAAGATTACAGACGGGATTGCGCAAGAAATACGCTAGCTCACATGCAGTCGATTACCGCGAGACCCGCAAAGTATCGTGCCGCTGAAATTCTCGCTCCACACGAGCTTGAGCTGGAGCCGGGAGTTGAGCAATAGCGCGTGTCGGGACGGTAGAAAACTCAAGTAACAACTTTGGACTCGGCTCATCTTCGAATTGCCAGAGGCGCGCAGCAAGACCCATAGCCACCAGGCCGACAAGTAAGACCCCAAAAGCCACCAAGGGAAAAGCAAGATTTAGCCACTGATACAGCAGCATGTGAAGCTCGCCCCAGACTAGGCCGACTACAAGTAGTAAAGCCATTCCCGGGCTCATTCCCCACTCTACAAAAATGCGGCTAAAAAAGATGCTGAAAGCGATAAAACACAAAAAAATCAACACCGGATGCCAAAATCGGGTGAAATTATTATCCAAAATCATTTTTACAGCTTGCATGTGTATCTCGACCGGAGGACGTAGTCCGACAACGGTCAAGATCGGACGGCTGACCGAACGATCCGTGCAACTGATCCATATCTGACGTTTTCGCAGAAGGTTGAGATCGATTGAGGGTTGAGTGCCTCGCTCGGCTTGATCTGCCATCACCAAAAAATCATCAAAATTGATCGTCAAGAAGCGCTCTTGTTTTGGATAAAAGCGCAAACGCATGCAACCCTCTTTATCAATCGGAATAGTCCGTAGGACTTTTCCGTTTGAATGAACCAGCTCGATATGCTGAGCGAGCACGACGCGCGTCAAATTAGGATCAGCGCCGATCTTAATCGCTGCTGCTTGTAAAGCCAGCGAAGGAGTGATTGTGCCATCAACGTTAAAGATCAAAGGGATACGGCGCAAAGGCTGATTTACGGATGGCAGGATATTTCGCGGGCCAGCCTGTGAGTCTCGGATGAGATGAGTAAGAGGCCAAAGTAAGGAACCAAAAGTAGGCAGTGCAGCTCGTTCGCCTTTGACATTGATTGAAGTAAGCCCCTCAGGCAACGGATCGGGATCAGGGCTCCGAAGCACAGCGCCTGCAAATACGCGCTTAGGAATGCGATGAACGTAGCTCAGGAAGGTGTCGTCGAAGGCACTAGAGCGTGCGTCATCATCGTTGAACAACACTTCAAAAACAATACTGTGGGGTGCACGATCAATGAGGGCGCGAGTCATCAAGGCATATTCAAATCGCGGCCAAGGCCACGGCCGGTCAGTTGAGACCTGCTCGATGGCGATCAGCGCCAGATCTCGATCCGGGTAGGGTGTGGCGTTGTGCAATGTCTGGCCCCAGTCTAGCACGACGTCCTCAAAGGTATCGAATATTCCCGCGACAGAGGCGGTAGAGATCAATAGTGCCCAAATCACACCCAACGTAGAGGCAAGTTGAAGGCGGCGTTCAAATGGATTTAAGCCCATAACTGGCGTTTATCCCGTTTCTGCGGGCTTTACATCCCAAAACTCGATGTAGGTTCGAGAAGCGGATAGATCTCGTCCTGGTATCATGGAAGAAATTTGGAGTTCTTTTATAACTACGACGTTTCCCAGGCGTATTACTCCATTAACTTCGAGGCGTTTTATCACTTGCCCTTTGTCATTCAAGGCATCGGCTCGTAAGAGGGCAAAAGATGCGGCCTCGACCCAATAGCGAATTCGAGAGTAACTGCTTTTTTCACCTGGGGGTGCAGAGGCTTCGTATTTGAGTGCGGGCACGGTCTTGATCGTATCGGGGCCGAGAGCGACGGTCTGGCTCCAATGTATGAAATTTAGCGTGAGATCTTCATAGGTGGCGTCGGAATTGAGGATGCGGTCAAGGTATTGCTCTTTCTCTAAAGTCTTCCAAGGCGCATCGGCAGCTTGTTTTACGAAGAGTTTGTTGCCTTTTTTTGTGAATTCGACGCGAAAAAACAGGTTATGTTTTGGAAAGCGATAAGTGAGTTGATTATCACGCGTGACTAAGATCAAGGGGTGACTGTCTTGTGCCGTTTTCATTCGGCCTGTTAATACGAGCGGTTCCAGTTGAAAGTGGTGGAGTATCCGATCGGAGATCTTGGTCTGATGATTGTGGGTGATGGGGCTGCCATTCAGCGAGGTAGATCCAAGAATTAGAGCCAATATGCACGCTGCTGCGCGGTTTTTCGATGGGCTTGAGTTCATGGTTGGAATATAGTGTTTCAACGCGAATACATCAAAGAAAGAAACTTGTCGCGGGTATGGGCTCGTTCATAATCCTTGTTTTTGAAAGCACACCTCCCTTTTCATGATTCCAGAGACTATCATGCCTCGCACCTACCGCAAACGGGTGACACTTCTTCTTTTTGCAGCGTTGTTTTTTCGATTTTGGCTTGGGCAGACGTTTGAATTGAGTGAGGCCGAGGCATATGCGTGGCTGAAGGGCAAAAATTGGGATTGGGGATATTGGGATCAGGGTGCGGGTGTGCCATGGCTTGCGGCCATTGGTAGTGCACTTTTTGGGGATACAGAGCTTGGGCTGCGATGCATTACTGCAGCTTTGTATGCCTCTATGGGGTTTATCCTCTTCCTCACTGCTCGGCTGTGGTATAACCCACAAAACGCTTTCTATTGTGTCCTTCTCTACCTTATCACGCCTCTATATGCGTGGAAGACCATCCTTCTGAATGAGGCTTCGGTTTCTTTGGCGTTAATGGCTTTAGCGCTCTATGGTATTGCTTTCCTTTTGCATATTCCGACTTGGCGTGGAGCAATTCTGGCTGGGCTTGCCTGTGCAGGGGGGATCATGGTCGCTTGGTCTAACCTGACGTGGATATTGGGGCTTGGCTTGTATTATTGGGTGAATCGTCGTTCTGATCGGCCGATTCCGCGGAGGCGTATGCTTTTGACGGCTGCCATAACGCTGGTGGGGTTTCTTCCAGCGTTGGTCTGGCATTATCAGATGGGGCTTTTTAAGGAGCGGACGCTATTTTTCATTGAGATAGCTACTCGGCTTCATACTCAGTTTGAGTTAAGCCGATTGGTTGAGTTTTTCATTCGGCAATTTTGGCTTCTGGGGCCGGCGCTTAGCATGGCATTGATCTTGGCCATCGTTTTTATTCGGCGAGCGCATACAACACAGCATATAACAACTCTTCTGCTTTGTTTTAGCCTGCCGGGCTTTCTTTTGGCGATCTTCCGCTATGCGCTTGGCAACCCGCATCCGTATTGGGAGATGGTTTTTTATTATCCGACGATGATTGTGGCGGTGAGCGTCTGGGCGCATCTTACGCAAGGCAATCGGGTCTGGCGTTTTGTTCTGCTTGCGGTGCTTGTTGCGACGGCTTTTCAAAGTCTTTATGGGATAGTGGGACGTAAAGAGAATATCTTTGGGCCTATCGAAAGACGCTGTGTGGAGGTGCAGTCTTGGCAGGGTTTTGCGGATCAGATTCAACGGATTAACGAGCATATCGGGGCAACGTTTATCATCACGGATGATGCTTATGTGGCGGCCTCGCTGACGTTTTATCTTCGGGATGCTACGACGACTTATCTCACTCCAGAGCGTGCTCGGGAAAATCAATATCAGTTTTGGCCGAGTTTTGATGATCACGTTAATTACGATGCACTTTTAATTTTTACGCGGGATACGGGGCCATCTCCTGATCTTGCAGCACAATTTCGTTCTGTGGAGCCGCTGCCTCTCGAGGACGTTCCTGACACTTTTCCTCATACATGGCGTTATTTCATAGGTCGGGGTTTTAGCCAGACTGCGTATGCAGCAGATGAGGAGCGGGATACTTCTTCTAGGAAGAAGCATCGGCCTCATCCTAGCCATGATGAGCCTTTGCCGGCGGAATTTACGCCTGCTCCACCAGATAAGCCGCTAGATGATTTGCCTCCTCTTCTTCATGCGCCGGAGTCCTCGGGAGCTGCTACGTCCCGACAGTCGGAGTCGTTTAAGACAAGGAAAAAGGAGTGAAAGCGATGCATTGCCACAAGGTAGAAGGCTGCTAAGAGATTGGATTATGCGTCATACGATTTCAGTTCTTGTTGAGAATCGCTTTGGAGTGCTTACACGTGTCGCTGGGCTGTTTAGTGGTCGCGGTTACAATATCGATAGCCTGAATGTTGCGCCAATCCACGATGAGAAGACGTCACGTATGACAATCGTGGTGAGAGGCGATGATAAGACGCTGGATCAGGTGGTGTTGCAACTTAAGAAATTGATAGATGTGATCGAGGTGCACGATTTTCGCGAGGGGGATTCGATTGATCGGGAGCTGGTGTTGATCAAGGTGAAGACGCCGGCTGAACTGCGGGCAGAGGTGATTGAGTTTGCAAACATTTTTCGGGCTAAGATTGTGGATGTGCAGCTCGATTCGCTCACGATAGAAATTACGGGGGATGAGGCGAAAGTTAATAAGTTCATTACGTTAATGGAGCCATTTGGGATCCTCGACTTATCGCGAACGGGGAAGATTGCGCTTCCGAGGGCTTAGGGATTTTTCTACATTTGCGCAGCCTGAAAGGGGCGGTCTGAGCGTTTCTATGCTGGCGGGCAAACCTTAAGGCTTGTTGGCAGGAGCGGGGGTTGCGTTCTCGGCATCCTCGGGAATGGGTGTGCCGACGGGGATTGCGGGGGCAGTAGGGATGCTGTTGTCGGAAGTGGGAGGCGTAGTGGCGGGTGTGATGAGGGAGTGGGTGGGTGGTAGGGGGGGATTGGGCGGGTTGGTCGGGTTTGGGGTTGTGATAGTGGGAATGAGGGAAGGTTGGGCTTGGCTGGGTGTCTTGGGGAGTTCTGCGTAGATGAGGATTTCGACGCGGCGATTGGGTTCTTGTTGTTGTTGGCTTCCGCGGGGGTTGACTTTGGGTTGGGTCTTGCCGAATCCTTTAGTGCGGAATTTGTAATTGGGATTGCGAAGGGCGTTGCGGAGCCAGCTGGCGACGGTGTCGGCGCGGAGTTGGGATAGGGTCATGTTGTATTCGTCCGTGCCGAAAGTATCTGTATGGCCATGAATATCCACTAAAGCATTGGGGAAGCGGAGGAGGATTTCTCTGGCTTTTTCGAGAATGGGGATGGCACTGGGGCGGAGCTCGGCTGAGTTGAAGTCAAAGAGGATGTCGCTGGGAAGCGTCATGGTAACGGGCTCGGCGTAGCCTGGAGGAACGCTGGATTGGGTGGAAAGGCTAGAGCGGATTTCATCGAAGCCTGGGATTGTCGAGGTGCCTACACCGGAATTTAAGCCTGTGCCGGATGGACCGAGTAAGGCGCGGTTTGTATCATCTCCGAGGGCGCGAGCGATGGCGGCTAGAGTTTCGTCTCCTTCTTGAGTAATCCCTGCGCGTGCGCTCGTGAGGGCTTCGCGGATGGCTTCCGAGGAGGGGATGAAGGGGCTTGATTCAAGAGGGGTAGGAGCTGAAGGTAGTGAAGCGATGACATCTTGGCTGATGGAGACTTCTGGGATGGAGTAGCGAGGTTGATTAATCGAAATGTTTGTTTCGACAGGGATTTTGGGCGTAGAAAGCTGAGGTGGGGCTTGAAGAATGCGTCCTACATTCGATTGAGTGGGGGTCTCGGAGGGGATACCTGGGGTGTCGTTTTTGGGTTGTAACGGAGGGGGAGGAGGTATTTCTCTACGTTGGACTATGATGGGGCGCTCTGGACGGTCGTAGTCATCGATAGTCTGTATGGAATGGATTTGAGTAACGATTAGAAAGACCACTGCTAGGGCGTGGAAAAGGATCGAGAATAAAATGGCAATTATTGAATAACGGCGAATTTGTCTATCGAGCTCGCTGATATGTGGGTTATCGAAGTCATAGATATCCATCGACAGGGGCATTCTCGGTCGCGGGACTATGGCTGTGGATTCACTCATGGATAAAGCTAAGATAGCGGCTTTTGGATTTGCTGTAAAATAAAACGCAGCAGGTAAAATGCACCAGGAATTATGTCCTGATGATGTGTTTTTCGTGTATTAGAGTGCTCGCTGGGAATGGAGCGGGTGACGAGACTCGAACTCGCGACATCAACCTTGGCAAGGTTGCACTCTACCAGCTGAGTTACACCCGCGCTGTGTGATTAATGAGATTAGTATAGATATGCGACGAGTATGTTTGTCAATAGTTTTGTCAATGTTCCGTTCTAGCCGCAACTCATGAAGAGTAATTGGCAGGATGCTTGCTGGGGTGGGGGTTCCGTGGTAGGGTAATGGAATGGCTGAAACCTCTGTGATTGAAGACCGGCTCGGACAAGTCTTTGAAAAAAGACAAGCAGAGGTGCTTTCACAGGTGGTTGGGGAGATAGCCAGTAATCTGGTGGCTCGTGAAGATTTCTCTGAGTTGAAACAAATCGTTCACAGCCTCGGCATCACGATTGAACAGATCGGAAAGTTTCAGGCAGAGACTAACCAGCGATTTGATCGACTTGTAAAATTTCAAGAGGAGACAGAGCTGCGGTTTAAGGTGCTGGCCGAGGCGCAGGCGAGGACTGAGGCGCGGGTCAATGAGTTGGCGGAGAGTATATCGCGGTTGGAGAAGGCACAGGAGCGGACAGAGCAGCGGCTAAATGAGTTGGCTGAGGCACAGGCGAGGACAGAGGCGCGGGTCAATGAGTTGGCGGAGAGTATATTGCGGTTGGAGAAGGCACAGGAGCGGACAGAGCAGCGGCTAAATGAATTGGCTGAGGCACAGGCGAGGACGGATAAGTCTATCGGTGCGTTGACAGAGGCATTAGGGGCTAATCTCGAAGATTTGGCGATTGATATTGTGCCGGAGCTGCTTGAAAAGCATTGGCATATGAAGATCAGCAGCTCAGGTCCTGAAGAAATTAAGACAAACGGCCACGTTTATCCTTTTGATTTTGTGATCCGTGGTCACGTCAAAGGTCAACCAGTGACCGTTCTGGGAGAAGCGAAAAGTAATCTGACTGAAAAAGAGGTGGTTAGATTTCTTAAGATTGTAGATCGTGTCAAAAAGGGAATTAAGGGCAAGGTGAAGGCGCTGTTTTTTGGTTTTAGAGCGCTAAGCGCAGCGAGAGAAAAAATTGAAAGGAGTGGTGCAGCCATGGTCTTTAGCCGAGGGGTAATGATCGGTAAGTTTTAATAATCTTTTTGCAAGCTCCATTTTCCGTCGGGCTTGTTTTACCAGCCAAGGACTAGGGCAAATATCAGGGGCGCAACGATTGTTGCGTCAGATTCTATGATGTGCTTAGGGGTGTGGACGGATAGCTTACCCCATGTGATCTTTTCGTTTGGGACAGCTCCGGAATAGGAGCCGTATGAGGTGGTCGAGTCACTGATTTGGCAGAAGTAACCCCAGAGGGGGATGCCTGTGCGGCCTAGGTCTTGGTGAAGCATGGGGACGACGCAAATTGGGAAATCACCCGCGATTCCGCCGCCGATTTGGAAAAAGCCGATGTTGCCGACATCTGGGTTGTCGGGGTGTAAGGGGTGAGCGTGGGTGGTATACCAATCTGCGAGTGCGATCATGTATTCGATGCCTGTGCGGATGGTGTGGACGTTGCGGATATTGCCGCTGATGACGTGTGCGGCATACATGTTACCTAGGGTCGAGTCTTCCCAGCCGGGGACAAAGAGAGGCAGGTTTTTCTGCGCGGCTGCATGGACCCATGAGTCTTTGGGGTCGATCTGGTAATGTTTTTCGAGAACTCCGGAGAGGAGGATGCGGTAAAAAAACTCGTGGGGAAAGAAGCGCTCTCCGGCTTGGTCTGCTCGTTGCCATTCTTCGAGCATGGCAGTTTCGATGCGACGCATTGCTTCTATTTCTGGGATGCAGGTGTCGGTGACGCGGTTAAGGTGTTGTTCGAGGAGGGTTTGTTCATCTTGGGGGGTTAAATCTCGATAGTGGGGAATTCTTTTGTAATGGTGATGGGCGACTAGGTTGAAGACGTCTTCTTCAAGATTAGCGCCGGTGCAGCAGATAGCGTGAACTTTATTTTGTCGGATCATTTCGGCTAAGGAGAGGCCAAGCTCTGCTGTGGACATTGCTCCTGCGAGGGTGAGGAACATCATTCCTCCTTGATCCAGGTGGTGGATGTAAGAGATGGCGGCTTCTTTGAGGGCGGCTGCGTTGAAGTGTCGGAAGTGATGTTGGATGAACTGAGTGATAGATGCAGAAGTAGGCATGACGGTTAGGTTTTATTGAAGGAGGTCACGCATTTCTTCTGTTTGGTGGGCAAAGGTTTGGCGGTCAAGGTTGTCTACAGGGCGTCCGATCGCTACGAAGCGACCGTGACGATAACGGGAAGAGCCGATGGGGCGGTAACCACCGAAGTTCATTTCTGGGCGAAACACGTAGATGTTGGGGCCACCGCGACGGGTGGAGGTGCCGCTAGAGTTTGAGGCGGCCATGAGGTAGCGTCCTTTTTCGTCTTTGCCAAGGTAGATGGCTACATGTGTTATCGGGGGCCAGCGGACGGGGCGGTAGGTGTGTTCCCAAAAGAGGAGGTCACCGGGGCGAAGGTTTTTTTCGAGGAAATCGCGAGAGGGGTTACCGGAGGCGTCTTTGGGGACGATCCAGATGCGTCCGCGGTTGCGCAAGCTGAGGAATTGATCTGAGGCGGTGCGTCCGATATCGACGCCGGCTACGCGTTGGTAGAGCCACCGAGTGGTGTTGGAGCAATCCATGACCCATGGGACGGATTCGCCTGGGGGACGCCAGCGGCCTTTGTATTTTATGCCTTGTGAGGCTATGCGGCGGATTTCGTTTCGGAATTGTTCAGTAGCACGTCCGGGCACGCGGGTGTGGAGGCGGGTGAGGGGAGGGATTGTGGAGACCGTGTTTTTGGAGTTGGGTTTGGAAGAGGAGGTGGTGGGGGGCGGAGTGGTATGGGAGAAGATTAAGGGAGAGCGGAATTTTGAGGAGTGGTTGTGTTTGGGTGAGTGAGTGAGTTTTTTGGTGATTGAAATGGGGGTGGAATCGTCAGTCTTGGAGGAGGTGGCTTGAATTTGCTGTGGGTGATCTTTTTTATGGGTAATTAGAGTTGTAGGAGTAAGGCTGATTTCGTCGTTGAATACTTCATTGTAGTCGAATGTTGGTTCTTCAGCGATTTGGAATTTGCTTTCTTGGGGGTTTAGTTGGATTTGGCTGCGGTTGGCAGAGGCGCTGCGGAGGGGGAGATTTTGGGCTATGTAGGGGGGTGGATCGAGGGAGATGGATCGAGGATTGATCTGGGTGGGGGATGATGGGGATGTGAGGAGAGGCTCTGATGGTGTTTGAGTAGTGTGAGTTCGAGGAACTTTTGTTGGCGAGGCGAAAGATTTTTTAAGGGGGAGGGAGTAGAGGCTAGGGTTTGCTTTGGAAAACTTGGGAGCAGGTGAGGGTATGGAATTTATGACCTTGACAGTCTTGCCTGCGGGGGCGACTGGTGCTGGTTTTTGGGTGATTGTGACGACGCGAGGTTTAGGAAAGATGAGTTTTTGGTTGGGACGGATGAGGTCGGAGTTGAGGCGGTTAAGTTTTTTAACTTCTTCGACTGAGCATCCGCGGGAACGAGCGAGTTGCCAGAGGGTGTCGCCCGGTTTGACTATGTAGGTTTCGTGATTTTTTCCCGCTTGAGTCATTACGGGGCTGATGGAGAGTGCGAAAATAGCGACGATCGTTAGCATTAGGAGTAGCGGAGTGTATGGTGAGGTTTGTCGCATTTGTCGCATACTGATGTGGGGTTGCTCAGGCAGATGTGAATAGTTGGCCGCAGGCTAGCGATTTTGTTTTTTATAGCAAGCCTCTTTGTTGGAAATTTTGTATGTTATGCTGAGTGGAATGGTGGATATAAAATAGGGTGAATTTAATTAGGATGATTTCCCAGCCTTCTTCCAGTCCGGAAAGTAGGGTGTGAAGGGGGTCATCGAGTTTTTGTATCTCGGCTTGAATTTTGGGTAGACATGAATCGATGGGCTCGCGGATTAGTTGGGAATGAGTGTCTGTCTTTTTTATGATAAAACCATATTTAAGGATGATGGATTGGGCAAGGGCTTGTCGGATGGATTGTACGAACTCTTGTGCTTCTGGGCCAAATCCCTGCAATAGTATAGTGGCAAAGTGGTGGGGCGAGAGGATTTGAGGTTTTTCTGCTGTGAGGATACCATCGCGACGATGGGTGAGGTTAGGGTTATCCATGTCGGTGGTCAGAATGGTGTAGTGGAGGAAGGTGTCGCTAAAGGTGGCTATGTTTTTTTTAGGAGGGATGATGATGCGAGCATTTTCGAAGGAGAATTCCCAGGTGTCTGAGTTCATATTCAGTCTAGCTGGATTGAGATGCAGTGTAAATACGCGCTGAGTAGACTTTTAGTGGATGGGTGATTCCTTTGAGCTGAAGTTCGCCGAGGGGTTGAAAAAGTTGGGTAGATTTGGCAGTTCGGATTACCTCTTCTGTAGCGAGGATCTCGCCGGCTTCAGCTTCACCTTGAATTCTAGCTGCAGCATTCACGGTATGTCCTATGAGGGTGTATTTTTTAGAGTTTTGGCCTCCGACTATGCCCTCGAGGACAGGTCCATGGGTGATGCCGATGCCCATTCCGAGTTGATATGGGGCGAGGACGGTGTGGATTTTTCGAGAGAGTTCTAGAGCGCAGTCTATCGCGGCGCTGGGCTTAGTAAAAGAGGTTAAGAAGGCGTCGGCGATGAATTCACACTTAGCACCGCCGAATTCGGCTACGGTATCTTCGATGATGGTGTAACTTTTTTCCAATATCGAGACGACTGTCTCCGTGGGTGTGCGTTCGCAGAAGGATGTGAATCCACGGATGTCTCCCATCATGATTGTTTTCGTGGTGGGCTGCATAGTGTGGGGTAAATCATCGGATTGTTTGATTGCAGAGCGTATGATGTGGGTATCCAAGCTCCATGAGGTAAGATTTTCCAATGTCTGTCCGATGCTTTTTAGGCGTGCGGCACGGTAGGCAACGAGCGTCTGATGTAGGATGAGACTTAGCATGATCGTGAATAATGCAGCGATGAGAAATAGAGAGCCAGTTTCGACTTGTATAGAGTCAAGAGAAGAATGAAGTGAGGAAAAGTGAAGTGTCTCAGAAGGGAGGATGGCAGTATAAAGGGCAAAAACAGTGAGGATACGCAGGCCTTGGGTAGCGAGATTGGCCAGTAGCGTGCGGATTGGAGCATGAGACTGTTGAGCGTATCGGTGTAATATATTTTCCAAGATTAACCAGATTGCCGCAATCCCAATCCAAAGATGTTCGGCAAGGGATATGGGAATTTTTAGGGAAAACAAACCAACGGATAGCGATAGCAGCGGTATCAAGTCGCGTATCCACGTATAAGTGTGTAGCCAGAAAGCTGCTAGAATGATTGGAGCTGTCATGCCGAGACTCAGCAGGAGTGCTAAAATCTGTCGGATTTCGGCTGAAGGCCAAGGTGTCCACCAAAAGCACAACCCAACGAGAGTGAGGGTGGGTAGCGTAATGCGGATGGCGTATTCGGCTATGTTGTAGCGCCAACTTTCATTTAAGACACCGCTGGATGGGGGTTTGGATGCTGAGCTCATTCTGGGCAAAATTCCCAAAGAAGAAATACTGGTTTTTTGATGAACTTAGGATAACTCTGCCAAGACTCCAACTTAATTTTGCGGGGAATTTGATGGGGCAAGAGGAAAAAAGCTTGTTGTTTTTTGGCGTGAGGTGGATAGTTTTGCGGCATTGGGGCAGTTAGCTCAGCGGTAGAGCACCTCGTTTACACCGAGGGGGTCGGGGGTTCAAACCCCTCACTGCCCATGTGGGTGTGGATCATCGTGTGCGTGACTAATGATTGGGTTTTTGCGAATTGTGACCTAAGAAAGTTGTGGCAGGATGAATAAGTTTTTGGCAAGGAAAAATTAAAAATATGAAGTGCTTGTGTTTGCCTCGTCTGTTATTTTCGGCCGGGCTATTCCTACTGTTACTAAACGAATGGATTTGGGCGGCTCCCGCAGAGGGAACCCAAAACCCTGCGAAAGAAGCGGTCTTATACGTTTTACCCATACGCGACGATATCGAACAGACCATGGTCTATAAAGTGCGTCGCGGTGTAAAAGAAGCCATGGAAAACAGAGCTGTCGCGTTGATTATCCACATGGAAACCAACGGAGGACGTCTTGATTCCCTTGAAGAAATTATCAAAGTGTTGGAGCGATTTGCACCGAGGGAGCGATTATATACGTATGTGGACTCGAAGGCATTTTCTGCCGGAGCATTTATAGCCGCGGCGACGCCCAACATCTACATGAGCCCGACAGCAGTCATCGGAGCCGCTACACCAGTGATGATCAGTCCTGGAGGCAATGCTGAAGGGCTTCCAAAGAGCTATGAAGAAAAAATCAGCTCAGCTGTGAGGGCACAGGTTCGTGCCATTGCTGAAAAGAACGGCCACCGCCCAGAGGTTTTTGATGCGATGGTCGATCGGGATCAAGGGCTTATTATCGATGGCAAAGAAATAGTGCCTAAAGGCAAAGTCCTGACCTTGACTGCTACTGAAGCTTGCGAAGTCGTAGGAGGGAGACCCTTACTTGCAAGCGGAGTGGTGGAAAATCTTGATGCAATGATAGCTAAAGTGGCGAAAGATTTGAGCTTGGAAGGGTATCGGGTTGTTACATTTAAGCCCACCGGGTTTGAACAACTCGGTCGCCTAGTCACGATGATGGCGCCAGTGCTGCTCAGTCTGGCGTTTATCCTAGGGTATATTGAGTTTAAAACTCCAGGGTTTGGGATTTTTGGAACACTTGCTGTGATTTGTGCAGTTATCTTTTTCTTTGGCCACATGGTTGCGGGCTTGAGTGGATATGAGCCACTTGTGTTATTTTTCCTGGGGGTCGCATTGATTTTGCTCGAGTTTTTAGTTTTCCCCGGACTCATATTACCAGGGCTAGTCGGAATTGTCTTAGTGGTCGGTGCCGTTATTTACTCTATGGCAGATTTATATCCGAGTCTTGAGGGAATAAGCTGGCCGACAGTGCAGAATTTGCGATTGCCTTTTTACACGCTTTTTCAAGCGTTTGGGTTGACGACGCTGGCAGTGCTACTGATTGCGCGATACTTTCCGAAACGTATATTATTTCAAAATCTAGAACGTGCCACATTCAGCGGAGCGGGCTACGATCAAGGTGCTTCAGAAAAAATAAAGGGCATGGGAGAAAAACAACCCTCGCTTCTTGGCATGACTGGCCAAGCAATCACCCCGCTGCGTCCCGCAGGAGTTGCAGTATTCGACGGGCAACGTAAGGATGTGATCACCCAAGGGGACTTTATTGAAAAAGGATCCTCCGTACGAGTAGTCGCGGTGGAAGGGACGAAGCTTATCGTCACTAAGATTTGATTTTCGCTTGTGGCTAGCTATCTTCCCCCCATCATTTCTAAGCTATGCAAGTAGTCGAACTCATCCTCTTTGGCGGTTTAGCCCTGATTGGGCTGATTTTCATTATTATCCTCTTTAACTTCGCCAACATTTGGATCCGCTCCATCATTTCAGGGGCCCCCGTAGGGCTCCACGAGATAGTCTTCATGCGGTTGCGCGGGATTCCGCCAGCTTTAATCGTAAACAATCGCATTACTGCAGTTCGATCGGGTCTTGACATCAGCGCAGCTCAACTCGAAACGCATTTCCTCGCCGGCGGCAATGTTGAAGCGGTCGTCCGCGCGATGATCGCAGCTGATAAAGCCGGGATTCCTCTCACGTTTAATCGTTGCTGCGCGATTGACCTAGCCACCATAGGCTCAGGTAAGACTGTATTCGAAGCCGTCCGCACATCAGTCAACCCCAAAGTCATAGACTGTCCCAACCCCGCATCTGGGAAAACCAGCATTGATGGCGTGGCCAAAGACGGCATCGGAGTCCGAGCCAAAGCCCGCGTGACCGTCCGTACCAATCTCGACCGTTTCGTCGGCGGTGCCACAGAGGAAACTATCATCGCGCGAGTCGGAGAAGGCATCGTCAGCACCATCGGTTCTGCCGATAGCTACAAGGAAGTGCTAGAGAACCCCGACCGCATCTCTAAAACAGTTCTCGCAAAAGGTCTCGACGCTGGCACAGCTTTCGAAATCCTTTCAATAGACATAGCCGATGTTGACGTCGGAGATAACGTCGGTGCTAAGCTCCAAGCCGAGCAAGCTGAAGCCGACAAGCGCGTGGCTCAAGCTAAAGCTGAAGTTCGCCGTGCAGCAGCCGTAGCGCTCGAGCAAGAAATGAAAGCCCGCGTCCAAGAAATGCGTGCCAAGGTAGTCGAAGCAGAAGCTCAGGTCCCCCTAGCCATCGCAGAAGCCTTCCGAAAAGGCAATCTCGGCCTTATGGACTACTATCGCATAAAGAATATCCAAGCCGATACACAAATGCGTTCCAGCATTGCAGGGGAAGACAAAGGCTCCGCCATCTCCAACATACCGTAGGCCTCCATTCACAACAAATCATACGGATCGACATCCACAGTGCATCGTATACCGTCAGGCCAAGTCTGACCCGACAGCACATCGCGCAACTCCCTAGCGGTCTGCCTAACTTGCTGAGTCTTGATAAAAATATGATACCTATATCGATCCTTCACCTTGTGAATTGGAGCTGGGCTAGGAGCCTCTGGCACAACGGCGCATTTCACTAGCCTTTCCCTCAACCTCAAATTAATCTGCTCTGCAACCCATCGCGTCTTCTCTTCGACAGGGCCACTAAATGTTATCAACACCGCTCTCGTCCACGGCGGATAATTCAATGCACGTCGGAATTCTAGCTCCTCCTCCACAAATCCCCTATAGTCATGATGCCGTGCCAACTGAATCGCAGAATGATACGGAGTGTTAGTTTGCACATAGACTTCCCCTAAGCGATCACTTCGGCCACTTCGTCCTGCCACTTGTGTGATCAATTGAAACACACGCTCAGCGGCTCGGAAATCCGGCATGTGAAGCGCTTGGTCCGCGTGTATTACCCCGACGCAGGATACCTGGGGAAAATGCAACCCCTTTGCAATCATTTGCGTTCCCAATAAAATGTCTACCTCACCGCCCTCCATAGCTCTTAAGGCATGCTGAAATGCTCCTTTACGACGCATGCTATCAGCATCCACACGTCGAATTCTCGCCGCAGGAAACAGATTCCCAATCGCCTCTTCCAACCGCTGCGTCCCAGCCCCAGCAAGTCGCAACTTCACGCTTCCACAAGCTCTGCATGCAGGAGGCCGCTCCTCCTGATGATCGCACAAATGACACACCAGTTTTTCCCTCGCTCGATGATAGTTCAAGGCCACACTGCAGTGCGGGCACATCACTACCTCTCCACAATCTTCACACTGTAAAACCGGCGCATACCCGCGACGATTCAACAACAATATCACCTGCTCCCCGCGTTTTATAGTCTCCTCCACAGCAGTTTTCAGCATCGGATGAATCAAAGCCCCCTTAGTCCTTCTTTGATCCAATACATGCACTACAGGCAACGCCTGGCCGCCGAAGCGCTTCTTTAACTCAACAAGACGATATTTTCCTCGCTGTGCGTTATACCAAGACTCGAGCGATGGGGTAGCCGATCCCAAGACCACCCTTGCTCTCTCCCGCTTTCCCCTCCACACAGCTAAATCCCTTGCATGATAATTCGGACACTCCTCGTTTTTGTAGCTCTGCTCATGCTCCTCATCTACCACAATCAACCCCAAATCTTTCATCGGCGCAAAAATCGCAGATCGCGCACCGACCACTATCCTCGCTATCCCGCGCTTGATGCGCAACCAAGCATCATACCGTTCCCCATCGCTCATATAACTATGCCACACGGCCAGACTCTCACGCCACTCCCAAAGCCGCTGCTGAAATCTAGCCATGATCTGCGGCGTCAATCCCACCTCAGGCACAAGCACTAACGCGCTTTGTCCCGCCTCGAGCACCCTCCGAATCGCCTCGCAATACACCTCCGTCTTTCCGCTCCCCGTCACGCCCCATAAAAGCACAGGCTTCCCCTCCGCAAACACAGCCTGCAACGCAGCTCGTTGCTCTGCATTCAGCTCGACGCCATCACCTCGAATCCCCTCGACCTGCCCCCACGTCTCTCGCCCCTTGGCAGCAGCAAAAATTCGTACCCAACCTTTCTTTTCCAATCTCCGCCACACCTCTCTTCGCACGCCGCTCTGCTCGATAGCCTCATGGATCCAAGCCGCCCCACCGCGCTCCTTCAAAAATGAGAGTGCAGCCCGCTGCTGAGGTGAACGTAAAGCCCCCTCTCTTTCCACTGCCTCCGCATCCCAGCACCGCACCAGTTCCACGCGCAACCGCAACAACGGCCCTCTCTCGTTCGCCACAACCTGAGGCAATACACACCGCATCACCGCTCCCAATGGTGCACAGTAATATTCCGCAATCCACTGAGCCATCTCCACCAGCACTGCCGGCAGATGATAAACAGAATCCGCTATCCCAGAAATCTCCTTTAATCCTTCGCGTCTTCCACAAGCACCTTCCTCCGCCCAATCCACAATATACCCACACACCATCCGTCGTCCAAGACTCACACGCACTTTCGCCCCAATCGTAAGCTCGCCCCGCCACCGCTCCGGCACAAGGTAATCAAAAACCCCATCCACGTGCGATTCAGGCACCACACGAGCAATCCGCCCCATCCCTCCCCGCTCGCCCATCCGCGGCCTCTCATCATCCTCCTCCCACCCTACAAACAAATCCGTCTCTTTCATTAACCCTCTTCCCTCACGACTACACCCATCCTACAAATAAAATGATTGGCGAAAACAAGATAAAAAATAAACTCTCCCATACATGGAAGGCCCCCTTCAAAACCCGTTCCTCCTCTTCTTCACCAGCTTCATTTTCATCGGAGCCTACCTCATCGGCTCGATCCCCTTCGGCTTCCTCATCGCCAAACTCTGGAAAATAGACATCCGCCTCCACGGCAGCAAAAACATCGGAGCCACCAACGTCTGGCGCGTCATGGGCAAAAAATGGGGCATCCTCGTTTTCATCCTAGATTTTCTCAAAGGTTACCTCCCCATCCTTCTCCTACTCACCTTTTGGAACCGCGAAGCCGAAATAAACGACCACACCCTAGCAGTCATCGCCGCCATAGCTCTAATCCTCGGCCACAACCACCCAATCTGGCTCGACTTCAAAGGTGGAAAAGGCATAGCGACTTCAGCAGGCATCCTAGTCGCCCTCATGCCATGGAGTTTCCTCGCAGCATTCAGCTGCTGGCTCATCGGCTTTGCAATCACACGAATCGTCTCAGTAGGCTCTATCCTCGCCTGCATAGCCCTGCCACTTTCCACTTTTTTCACCTATCGAAACGAACCCATCTTACTCTTTTTCAGCCTTGTTGCAGGCAGCCTCGGTCTACTGCGCCACAAAAGCAACATTTCCCGACTCTGGGCAGGCGAGGAAAAACCACTCACCTCTGGCCCCGAAAAACCATCGTGAAAAAAACCATCACCGTCCTCGGTGCTGGAGCTTGGGGACGCACCCTCTCACGCCTACTCCAAAATAACGGACACACCGTCCACCTCCGCCACCACGACGACCTCTCTCCCTGGCCAGACCAAGACGGGCTCATGATCGCAATCCCCGTCCAACACATACGCCACACAATCAATCAACTCCCCCCACCGCACACCCCGATTTGCTCCCTCAGCAAAGGCATTGAAATAGGCACCGGAAAACGCGTCACCCAAATCATCCGAGAAACATGGCCCGATAGCCTCCCCCTTGCCGTCCTCAGCGGTCCCAACCTCGCCCACGAAATTACCCAAGGACTACCAGCCGCCTCCACCTTAGCCGCAGAAGACACCCCTACTGCAATATTCTGGCAGACACTTCTCCATCAACCGCTCTTTCGCATCTATCGTTGCCCCGACATCATCGGCGTCGAGCTCGGCGGCGCTCTCAAAAACATTTACGCCATAGCAGGCGGTGTCTGCCGCGGACTCGGCCTCGGAGAAAACGCCCTCGCCGCCCTACTCACCCGTAGCTCTGCTGAAATGACCCGCATCGGCCTCATCCTAGGTGGACAACTCGACACCTTCCGAGGCCTCAGCGGCATCGGTGACCTCTTCCTCACGGCCACCAGCCGCCACAGCCGCAACGCTCGCGTCGGTGAACTCCTCGTCCAAGGAAAACCCCTCCCTGAAATCCTGCAATCCTTGGGCGGCGTCGCAGAAGGAGTTACCACAGCCCGCGCCATCTACAACGATCCCCGTCTAACCAACTGCGAAAAACCCATCGCCAACGAAATCTACGCCATGCTCTACGAAAACAAACCAGTTCAAAAAGCCGTCGAAGATCTCCTCGACCGCATCCCATCAGTAGAAAACTAACCATTTTTGAAGTGCAGCGCGAAGCGACAACGCCCCGCCGCTACGGACAGCAGGAACAAGCGCAAGCGCGCTCCCGCTTTATCTCATAGCAGCGCAGCACATTCGTTTTGCGTCGCACTCCAAAATATGGACTACGGCAAAACTTTGGACTGCGGTGAGAAGCACCAGCGCCTCACAGCTTGGGTTATCCCCAAAAAGCGAGGTTGCACCATCGCCTGCCTCCGCATTCCACACTTCAAGCCGCAGCAGGAAACACGGTGCCCTGCCGCCTTCCTTCGCGTCTCGCCAGTCGTCCTTTTCGGCCATCAGCACAAAACGCCGCCCGCCCGCGCTTTACTCCTTCTAACGATGAGCACCTTCTCTTCGCTTTCTTTGTCCATGACATCTCCAAAAAAACTCAGCGCCTTTACCCTAAACTCCGTGTTGAATGTTTCCGAATGAGAGGGCAGCTAGCCTATAAGCCGAGCTTATAGCCTGATTTACTGGTTTAATATCCACCGCAACTTCCTCAGCAGGCTTTGCAACCTCGATGGGCAAACTATAAGTTTTTAACGTCGCCTATGCCGTTCAACCGCTGGCTCAACACCGTCACCTTAAAATGGATCATGGCATTATCTGGCCTCTTTCTCGTGGGCTTTGTCATCGCCCATATGTTGGGGAATTTGCAGATTTTCCTAGGCCGTGATGCGATTAATGAATACGCGCGGCTTCTAAAGTCGAACGCAGCCCTGCTGTGGGGCTTTAGGCTGGCTTTACTAGCGGCTGCTGTATTGCACGTCAGTGCTGCCATTGCCCTGATCCGCATCAACCGTGCTGCCGCAGGTTCTCGGTATTCAGTAAGAGACCCTCTTTCGGCCTCAATAGCCTCTCGCACGATGGCCTTATCGGGGATCGTTCTTTTGGCATTTATCGTTTATCACATTTTGCATTTTACGGTGATGGCTTTTCATCCGGAATATCATGCGCTGGATAGTCAAGGCCGGCACGATGTTTACGGAATGATGGTTGCGGGATTTAGTCAGCCTTTAATTGCGAGTTTTTATATTTTATCAATGGCGCTTTTAGCATTGCATCTCTCGCACGGGATAGGGAGCATCTTTCGCACAGTGGGATTTGCTTCAAAACGCATTTTCATCATCGGCTCGGCTATTGGTTACATGGTCGCAGCCGTCCTGTTTCTGGGATTCGTGTCGGTGCCGGTCAGCGTGTGGATAGGTTGGGTAAAATGATTTTATGATAAACGCCATCTCTAACTCCGTCTCCATATGAAACTCGAGGCTTCCATCCCCAGCGGTCCACTTTCCGAGAAGTGGTCTCGTTTTAAGCGAGATGCCCGCCTCGTCAATCCAACCAATAAGCGTAAATATCACGTGATCATCGTCGGCACAGGCTTGGCGGGTGCTTCCGCAGCAGCTTCCCTCGGCGAGCTCGGATATAACGTCACGGTATTTTGTTTCCAAGACAGCCCACGCCGGGCTCATTCCATAGCTGCTCAGGGTGGAATAAATGCTGCTAAAAACTACCGCAACGATGGCGACTCCGTCTATCGCCTTTTCTACGACACAATCAAAGGCGGCGACTTTCGCGCACGCGAAGCCAACGTCTATCGCTTAGCCGAAGTCTCCGTCAACATCATCGACCAATGTGTCGCGCAAGGGGTGCCTTTTGCCCGAGAGTATTCCGGTCTCCTCGACAACCGCTCCTTCGGCGGCGCGCAAGTCTCCCGCACCTTCTACGCACGCGGCCAGACTGGCCAGCAGCTCCTCCTTGGCGCCTACCAAGCCCTCATGCGCCAAGTCGCTAGCGGTCAAGCGCGTCTTTTCCCGCGCACTGAGATGCTCGATCTTGTCGTCGTCGATGGTTATGCAAAAGGCATCATTACTCGCGATCTCGTTACGGGACAAATCACCCGCCACGCCGCCGACGCTGTCCTCCTCGCCACAGGCGGCTACGGTAACGTATTCAACCTCTCCACCTATGCTCGCGGCTCGAACGCCACAGCCATCTGGCGCGCTTATAAGCGCGGCGCAGTCTTCGCCAACCCCTGTTTCACACAGATCCATCCCACCTGCATCCCCGTCTCGGGCGACTATCAATCCAAGCTCACGCTCATGTCGGAGTCGCTTCGCAACGACGGCCGATGCTGGGTCCCCCTCTACAAAGAAGATTGCGGCAAAAATCCCCTCGAGATTCCCGAAGAGCGCCGCGACTACTACCTCGAGCGCCTCTATCCGTCCTATGGCAACCTCGCCCCACGCGACATCGCCTCCCGCGCCGCTAAGCGCGTCTGCGATGAAGGCCGCGGCGTAGGCCCGGGCGGACTCGGAGTCTACCTCGACTTCTCCGACGCCATCCGTCGGCTTGGAGAAAACGTTATCCGCCAACGTTACGGCAATCTCTTCGACATGTATCGCGAAATCACGGGCGAAGATGCCTACAAAGTCCCCATGCGTATCTACCCCGCCATCCACTACACCATGGGAGGCCTCTGGGTTGATTATCAACTCATGTCCAACATCCCTGGCCTCTTCGTCCTCGGCGAAGCCAACTTCTCCGATCACGGTGCCAACCGCCTCGGCGCTTCCGCCCTCATGCAAGGCCTCGCTGATGGCTATTTCATCATCCCCTACACCCTCTCGAATTTCCTTGCGACTCAAAAACCAATCTCTCCGAAAGCTTTCGTCGAACGCCCCGAATTCCAAGAGGCCGAGGAAAACGTTCGCTCAATAATCCGCCGCTTACTCAACATCAAAGGACGCCGCACGGTGGACGACTTCCATCGCACACTCGGCAAAATCCTGTGGAACTACTGCGGCATGTCACGAAACGCCACTGGCCTCCGCCAAGCCCTCACCGAAATCCCCGCTATCCGTGAAGAATTCTGGCAAAACGTCAACGTCCCCGGCTCCGCCGACTCCCTCAACCAAGCCCTCGAAAAAGCAGGCCGCGTCGCTGATTTCCTCGAGCTTGGTGAGCTCCTCTGCCTCGACGCTCTCACCCGCGAAGAATCCTGTGGTTGCCATTTCAGAGAAGAATATCAGACGCCCGATGGTGAATGCGCCCGCAACGACCAAGACTTCGCACACGTCGCAGTCTGGGAATATCAAGGCCCAGACAAACCTCCTCTCCGCCACACCGAGCCACTCCGCTACGAAGAAGTCAAAATGACCACCCGAAGCTATAAGTAGTCCCGAAGGAGATCATCGTATGAATTTCACCCTCAAAGTCTGGCGACAAAAAGACCGACACTCCCAAGGCCGATTCGTTACTTACCAGGCCCGCAACGTCAACCCCAACATGTCCTTCCTCGAAATGCTCGATGTCGTCAACAACGAGCTCGTTCTAAAAGGCGAAGAACCTATCGCCTTCGATCACGACTGCCGCGAAGGCATCTGCGGCATGTGTTCCCTCGTCATCAACGGCGAACCGCACGGCCCAGAAGATCGCGTCACAACTTGCCAAACCTACATGCGATCATTCCGCGATGGCGACACAATCACCATTGAGCCTTACCGCGCCCGCGCCTTCCCAGTTATAAGAGACCTCATCACCGATCGATCCGGACTCGACCGCATCATCGCCGCAGGAGGATACATCAGCGCCAACGTCGGCGCAGCCCCTGATGCCAACGCCATTCCAATCCCCAAACCCGTCGCCGACCTCGCCTTCGACGCCGCAGCCTGCATCGGCTGTGGCGCCTGTGTCGCCGCTTGCAAAAACGGCTCCGCCATGCTCTTCCTCGCCGCCAAGGCAACTCATCTCAATATCCTTCCCCAAGGCAAACCCGAGAAACACCGCCGCGTCCTCGCTATGCTCCAAGCTCACGACGCTGCAGGCTTCGGCGCATGCTCCAACACCACCGCCTGCGAAGCCGTCTGCCCAAAAGGCATCTCCACCGAATACATCTCCCGCTTCAATCGCGATCATCTTCTTGCCCAGATCTCTCAAGCTCTCCACCCCACCTGGTTTCAATAGGCTCGCCCCGCACGTCCCAGAGAGCAGCGAGAATTGACAACCCTTTTTCCTCCGCCACTATTAGTTGTAAATACAACAAAAACTCGCATGTCCTCGCTCTATCCCAAGTTGGCGGCTATCTTAGTCATTCTTCACCTCGCGAATCTACCATTTACGGCCTTTCCGAAGTCGGTTCAAAAACAAACCCTGACTTTCTCACACACCGTCGATGTCGGCCTGGGCAACTTTCTTTACGTCCTCGGAAATCACCCCGACCTCGGCGCCAACGACCCCGTCCGTGCCATCCGTCTGCGCTGGACTCCCGGAAACATCTGGACAGGCCAGATCGCCGTCGAAGCTGGCGCCAACATACAATACAAATTCATCTCCCGCAGCGGCTCATCCTCCACCCACTGCCAAAACTCCAACGCCAGCGACATCACCCCGCTCCAGACCCTAAACGTCCCCTCCATCCCTCCACCGCACTACAAAGGCAAAATTATTTTCTACCACAGCGGCTTTGATCCAGCCTACATCCTCTACTCCTCAAACGGCGGCCCATGGCAAAACGCCCAGCTCCAAAAAATCGGCCCCGGCCGTTCCCCCGGAGAATTCCTCCACCGCATCGATGGCATCGGTGAAGAAGGAGCTCCCATTCAATTCGTCTTCCACAACGGCCAAGGCGTTTTCGATAAACCTCCTACCGGTGAAGGCGTAGGAGCTGGCGGCGACTACTACACCGAGCTCGACGCTTTCTTCGTTCAAGACGGTCAAGTCTTTAACTATTTCCCCCCACCCTCCGTCTCCCCGCAAAGCATCAGCGGCACAATCACCATCACCTCCACGATCCCCAACATCCTCAGTCGCGCAATCCGTGTCCTCCTTCCTCGCGGCTACAATGAAAACACCTGGCGTCGCTACCCCGTCCTCTATTTACACGACGGACAAAACGTCTTTCACCCAGGCGGCGTTTTCGGCTCTTGGGACGTAGACATAACAGCCGGCCGCCTAATGCGGCAAGGCCGCATGCGCGAGACCATCATCGTCGCAATCAACAACACATCCGATCGCATGTCCGAATACGTCCCCACGGGCGACACCATAAGCGGCAACCCCGCAGGCAAAGGAGCCGCCTACGCCCAATACCTCATCCAAAACGTCAAACCCTACATCGACGCCACCTACCGCACACTCCCCGACAACCGCCACACCGGGCTCATGGGTTCATCGCTCGGTGGCCTCATCACCACCTACATCGGATGGCACCACTCCGCCACCTTCTCCCTCCTCGGCCCTCTATCGCCATCCTACTGGGCTGCCCCAAACTTTGTAAATTACGTCAATAACAATCCGCGACCCGCCGGCATTCGCAGAATTTACACCGCATGGGGCACCAATGAAAGCGACTCCAGCATGTGGAATCCCGCCTGGGCCATGCACGCACGCTTCCTCGCAAAGGGGTTCGTCGTAAACGAAGACCTCAAAATGGCGATCGGCTGCGGGGCTGGCCACAACGAAGCCACTTGGGCAGCCCAAATGCCCGCTGCGCTTCCCTACCTCTTCAACCTGTGGGATGAGCCAAACTACCTAGCACAAAAACATCATCCCTTTGCTGTAAGCCAATTCCAACTCGGATCCACAGCCAGTCTTACCTTTCCGACTTTAGCTGGATTTGTCTATGAACTACAGCGCTCGCTTGATCTCACCCCAGGCTCCTGGACGACTATTGCTGAGACCCCTCAAGCCGAGCCACTGCCGTGGTCAAGCTCCACGCTCACAGATCCTGCTCCACCCAGCGGACCGCGCGGATTCTATCGCATCCGCGTAAAAGACTGGCCAAGCTCTCAATAAGCCCAAGATCGAATAACCTCCCGCAGCCGCACAATTAGTCGATCAGGCGTAATCGACGTCATGCACAAAAGCGGTTCTTCATTCCGACACTTGCGGCGCAGACAAGGAGAACACGACACCCCCTCCGCTTTAAACAACTCCACTTTTCGCCCCACAGGAGCAGTTCGCGAAGGATCCGTCGGGCCAAATAACACCAGCGTCGGCACACCATAAGCGGCTGCCAGATGGGCAGGCCCGCTATCCGAGCTGATCACCGCAGCGGCATTTCTCAAAATGCACATTAACGACCACAAAGAGCTTTCCTTCCTCATATCCACAGCATTCGGAGGCAGTCGCTTCTCCAAATCCCCGCGACCGACAACCACAAACCGCGCATCAGGAAAGTTGTGGATGACTCGCTCATAGTAAGCCCACGGCCACAACTTCGTCGCCCAGCGTGCAAAAGGATGGATCACGACATACGGCTTATTTTCGCTCGCCAACTGCGCAACCGGTGGAGCCGCAGCCAACCCAAAATCAAAGGGATCGGCATCTTTTACTCCGAGATAGGAAGCAGCTTCGAGATAACGCTTCGCCGCATGGATCGCTCGAGTCGTGTGAATCTCGCCATAGAACCAACTCGCGCCCTCCCGACTCCCACTGAGCCCCACACGTCGCCGAGCGCCCGAGAAAGCCGTCAACACACCGCTGCGAAATAGCCCCTGCAGATCCACTGCGCAGTCGTAACGCTCCGCTTTCCAGCGCGAAAAAAGCTTCATGGCATCACCCCACTGCAGAGGTGACCACCAGCCTCGCGGAGGCGAAAACCAAACTCGATCCACATAATGATGCTCACGAAAAAGATCGCGGTAGGGATGGAACACAAACCAATCAATGCGACATCGCGGATATTGTTTTTTTAAGGCCGCAGCCACGGGCATCGCCTGCACGATATCGCCGAGCGAGCTGGGCTTAATGACGAGTATTTTGTCCATGAGGCGATGGAATGCTAACTTGCGGTTGGAAACGTTGTGAGCAACGTGCGGCTGTCGGAATATTTAATTGCGCCTCAAGTGCCGCAATGCGTTGATCAATTTTCTCCCAGTGACTCTGCGGCTCATTTTTAAGAAAAGCCTTCTGTCGGATGGCACAATAATGCTCGTAAGCGCGCGTAAGTTGCCCCGATTTTTCCATCATGTAACCCGCAAAACGCTCCAGAAACGGCAAGGCGCCAGGCTGTTGAGAAGCCGCAAGATAAGCCTCAGCAGCGCCTGCATAATCTTCAAGGCGATGGTGCAACAAAGAAGCTAGCGCGTAATGCAGGCGGTAACTTTGAGGCAGCACAGCTATCCCCTGGCGGAGAAGGGCCTCTCCTTCCCGTATCCAGTGACGAGCCAGCGACTCGGCACGCGGGCTAGCTTGCTCTTTGGCCCGTCGTTCCGCATCATAAGCAGCATTCCAAGCGAGATGCCATGCACCCATCTCCCAAAACATTTCAAACTGCGGATCGAGCAAAGTAGCCAGAGAGACTTTTTGTTTCAGCAGAAACCAATCGCGTTTTTCCCAGGCGGAGGTGACTTCAAGCCAAGTCAGATTGGCTACAAGCGATTTCATCCCGCTCAAAATAGCCCAGGCGGAGGTTTGGCCAAGTGAACGCGTCATAGATGGAGAGAAAAAATTTGGCGTGAACGAAGAGTTGCGCTGAGTCTGATGCAAAGAGGTCTCGCATGAGGATTTCACAAAGCACCACAGGAGTAAGCCCAGCAGAGGGTAGAGGAGCTTTATTAGCCTAAGGAAAAATGTAGAAGGGTAAGACATCAGCACGATTGCTTGATCCAAGCTAAAATGCCTTTTTGAACGTGCAGGCGATTTTCGGCTTCATCAAAAATATCGAGGGCTTTTTCATCTAAGAGCTCTGCGCTGATCTCTTTGCCTCGGTAGGCCGGAAGGCAGTGTTGGACAAGCGCCTGTGGAGCGGCGACTCGAAGGAGGTCGTGATTGATTTGATAACCTTGAAAGTCTCGTAGGCGTTTTTCGGTCTCGGCTTCCATGCCCATGGAGACCCAGACGTCTGTGTAGAGCAGATCAGCTCCTGCGGCAGCTTCATAAGGGTCAGTTGTATTGCGAACGTGGGGATTTTGAATCGGGCAAGCATAGCCTTGCGGGGCAGCGAAGCAGAGCTCAAAGTCAAGCAGTGCGGCTGCATGTGCCCATGAGATTGCGACATTGCAGGCGGCATCACCGATGAAGGCTACACGACGGCCTTGGATAGATCCGCGTTTCTCTTCGAATGTGAAGATATCGGCTAGAATCTGACACGGATGCTCTTGATCAGTGAGTGCGTTGATGGTAGGGCGGTTGCTATATTTAGAAAAGATCTCGACGTCTCGATGATCGTAAGTGCGGATCACTGTGCCGAAAATCATGCGTCCGAGCACGCGTGCGGTGTCTTCGATGGGCTCACCACGACCGAGTTGAATTTCCTGAGCGCTTAAGAATAAGGATTGTCCGCCAAGCTCACGGATGGCGACCTCAAAGGAGACGCGCGTGCGCGTAGAGGGTTTAGAAAAAACAAGCGCCCAAATTTCGCCAGATAGAGGATGCGGGAGGTGGGCACTGCCTCGGGCGGCTTTGAATTCCCGGCTAAACGCGAAAATTTCACGAACGTCTTCGCGCCTGAGATCGCGTATGGAAAGTAAATGACGCATGGGGCTACAAGCGTAGCCAATTTATTTGAAAACGAAATGGAATTTCAGCGTGGAATGATTTTTCGCGTTGATTTGAGTCTGTTTTTTTCTGAAGATGAAGGTGTGACGGCGAAAACAACGCGAACCGCGAAATATTCGAGAATCCTTCTCAAACTCAGTGGTGAAATTCTCGCCGGAAAAGAAGACGTAATCGATCAAAGAGTCGCGCTCGATATCGCTGAACAAATTCGCGAAATTCATGAGCTAGGGGTGCAGGTGGCAATTGTAATCGGTGGAGGCAACATATGGCGTGGCCTCACAGCCAGTAGTCGAGGGATGGATCGCACAACGGCAGATTACATGGGTATGTTGGCCACAATTATAAATGGCTTGGCCTTACAGGCGACGCTTGAACACATCGGAGTGGTTACCCGTGTGCAGACGGCGATTGAGGTGAAAAATGTCGCTGAGCCGTTTATTCTTCGGCGCGCGATACGTCATCTTGAAAAAGGGCGCGCGGTGATTTTCGTAGCAGGCACAGGTAATCCTTATTTTTCTACGGATACTACAGCCGCTCTGCGAGCGAGTGAAATCGGAGCAGAGGTAATTTTGAAAGCGACGAAGGTGGACGGTATTTACAACGCAGATCCCAAAAAGCACCCGGAGGCGAAGCGCTACGAGCGGATCACATTTCAAGAGGCTTTGCGCGCGCGGTTGAAGATTATGGACTCTACAGCCTTTTCGCTTTGTATGGATAACAAGGTGCCGATTATTGTTTTTGACGTTTTCAAAAAAGGCAATCTGCGTGATGTGGTAATGGGTAAAAATGTTGGCACTTTGGTGATAGACGGCGAATGAGCGCCGGCTCTTGTTTCAGTTGTGGTTTCGGTTAAAATAGCATCATGCACGATAAGATTCTCGAACTGTGTGAGATAGCTGGTGCGACGGACGCCGAGAAGAATCGCAACACAATGCTTGACGCAGCTCAGCAGCAACAGTCTATTGTTCGGGCATTGTTGGAGCTTGAAAATCTCGATGAGAAGAAGTTCTTGTCGGGCTTGAGCACACTGACGGGGATTCCTTGGTATGAGCAGAACGTCGATTCGGTCGCCGCGCCGCTTCGAGAAAAGTTTCCTGCAAGGGTGGTGTTGCGGCATCATCTATGCCCGGTTGAAATTGGGGAGGGGCAGATCGGAATTTTGACGTATGATCCGTTTGATTACATAGCGCGACAGCAGGTGAATCAACTACTAGACACTCCCGTAGTGTGGTTCATGAGCACGCGTCGAAATATCCTTAACGGATTACGGCAAGGCTACGGGGTCGGTGCTGAAAATTTCGATGATATCCTTGAGAACAGTGATGAAGACGTATTTTTAGAGGTGAAGCAAGAGACGAACGTCTTGGACGCAGATGATTCAGACGAGGCTGCAGTTGTGCGCTTTGTGAATCAGATTTTTCGGGAAGCCTTACATCAGGGGGCAACGGATGTGCACATTGAGCCGATTGAGAACGATCTTCGAATCCGTTATCGCGTAGATGGCATGCTGACTGAAGTGCCAGTGCCTCCGCAGATTAAGCGGCTGCAGTCATCGCTTATTTCTCGCCTGAAAATTATGGCGCATTTAGATATCGCCGAGCGGCGACTTCCGCAGGATGGTCGGATCAATCTGGAGTTGGATGGTAAACCGATCGACGTGCGTGTGGCGACGATTCCAAGCGTGGTAGGGGAGAGCGTCAGTTTGCGTCTTTTGGGACAAGAGCGTTTTGATTTCTTGCGTCTGCAGATGGAGCCTCAGGTTGAAAAAATGTGCCGCGATTTACTGGCATTGCCAAATGGTATCATTCTAATCACAGGTCCTACTGGCAGCGGTAAATCCACGACTCTTTATACTTTCCTGACAACATTGAATACAACAGAACGACGGATCGTAACGATCGAAGACCCGGTAGAGCATAAGTTGCCTGGAGTCGTGCAAATCGCTGTCAAGCCGGAGATTGACCTGACATTTGCCAAAGGCTTGCGCAGCATTCTTCGTGGCGATCCAAATGTGGTAATGATCGGGGAAATGCGGGATTTAGAGACGGCAGAAATAGCAATCCGAGCGGCTCTGACGGGGCACTTAGTGTTTTCGACGCTACATACTAATGATGCAGTGGGAGGCATTACGCGATTAATCGATATGGGGATCGAGCCTTTTTTAGTGGCTTCAGCTGTGCGTGCTTTTATAGCCCAACGTCTTGTGCGAAGGCTATGCCTGCATTGTAAAACTCCCGCTGGGGATTATTATTCCCAGCCCTATCTTGAATCTATAGGTTTTCCTCTTGAACATGCTGATAAGATTTATCGTGCTGTAGGATGTGATGAGTGTCGCCACACGGGTTATCAAGGGCGACTGGCGATTTACGAAGTCTGTCTTTTAACGCAGCGGCTCCAAGACATGATAACCCAACGCAAACCCGCCAACCTCCTACGTCCAGCTGCGCTAGAAGAAGGAATGATTACCTTACGCGAATATGGGTTCCGCAAGGTCATAGCAGGCGAAACCACCATTGAAGAAGTCCTAAGGGTAACTATAGCGGATCGTTCAGAGGAAGGAATCTGACGACAGACGGTATCAACTAACACCGTAACAATTTATGGCAATTTATAGTTACCAGGCTCTCCAGCCCGATGGAACTCGCACTCAAGGGGAATTAGAAGCAAAGAGTCGAACGGATGCCTTACGCATTCTTGATCGACAGAAACTGCAACCGATACGAATTCAAGAAAAAACAGGCAGTCGTGTCGCTTCGACGTCGCATACGGCAGCAAAAACAAGCAACGCAGTCCCTTCAGGTCCTATCAATCTTACACAAGGTCAGATTATCCGTTTCACAGAAGAGTTAAGCGATATGCTTCAAGCAGGTCTGCAACTCGAGCCAGCGCTTCGCGTAATGGAGGGGCGTCAAGAACTGTCAAATTTGAAACATGTAGTGGCAGCGCTACGGCAGCGTGTGAGAGACGGGGCTTCTTTCTCGAGTGCGCTTCGATCAGTGAGCCCTTCTTTTGGTGAACTTTACTGCAATTTGGTTGCTGCGGGAGAGGTTTCTGGTGCCCTAGGGCAGATTTTGGCTCGGCAAGTAACCTATTTGAATCTTATGGACGATATGCGAGCACGCGTGACGCAAGCCTTGATTTATCCGGCGTTTATCACTATGGCCGGTATTTTACTGATCGGCATATTTATGACGGTCCTCGTTCCCCAACTTACCTCGCTTTTCAGCAAGACAGGTCAGAAACTGCCTCTTGCAACTCAACTTTTGATTAACTTCAGTCAATTCCTCTCTGCTAACGGCTGGTGGTTAGCGCTCCTGGCAGTTGGCTCAATTGTCGGAGCATTAGCTTATATTCGCACCCCTCAAGGGAAGACATGGTGGCATCATGCTCAACTTCAAATCCCGCTTATCGGCAAAGTGCTCTACGCCCGTTTCTATGCTGAGCTGACGCAAACATGTGCGACGCTGGTCGGCAACGGTGTTCCCCTGTTGAATGCAGTGCGCCTTATGGCCGATGCAATTCCTAATGAATATCTGAAGGCATTACTGAGACGTGTTGCTGACTATATTGCCGATGGTGCGGTTTTTTCCAGTGCCTTGCGGAAGACGCAGAAATTCCCACCGGCGTTAATTGATATGGTAGTCGTCGGTGAACAAACGGGTGAGTTGGCCTTAGCTTTGGAACGTGTGTCGAGACGCTATGATAAAGAACTTAACACACAAGTTCAGCGTATGACGGCGTTAATTCAACCGATCATTCTGATAGTGTTAGCTCTAGTTGTCGGCGCGGTGTGCTATTCGATCATCGCAGGTATACTTCAATCGGTATCAGGATTTAGAACACGGTAATGAACACTGGGGCTTTTCGATCTCCTGTAAGGCTTTCGATCCTTTATTCTTGAAACGAAGACGTTCTAAGTTTGTAAATTAATTATTCAAAAACCAATCGATATGGGACGGCAATGGCTTCACGCTATTCGTGAGATCAATTCGCAACGTCGCTCTAAACTCATAACAAAAT
This sequence comes from Candidatus Methylacidiphilales bacterium, assembly GCA_025056655.1. Lineage (NCBI taxonomy): Bacteria > Pseudomonadati > Verrucomicrobiota > Methylacidiphilae > Methylacidiphilales > Methylacidiphilales bacterium. The sequence goes on along the minus strand of JANWVL010000045.1, from coordinate 26,539 downwards.
ATCTTCGTGAAATCACTGTAGCTGCCAAGCTCGGCGGGGGGGATCCTCACACTAACGCTAGACTGCAGGCAGCTATCGAACGCGCCAAGAAAGAATCTATCCCCAAAGATAACATCGAGCGCGCTATCGGCAAGGGTATCGGTAGTTCCGATAACAAAGACGCCCTTGAGCTCGTAATATTCGAGGGATACGCACCTCACAAAATTCCAGTGATTGTCGAAGCCCTAACCGATAATCATAATCGCACCGCAGCAGAGATCCGTTTATTATTTAAAAAAGGGCAACTTGGAACAGCCGGCTCCAATAAATTCCTCTTTGATCATGTCGGCATCGTCGAGGCTCACCATCCTGACCGATCTATTGATATTGAGGCTGCAGCGATCGAATCCGGAGCTAATGATTTTGAGGCTCTCACACACGCACAGAATGACGAAATTCCTGAAAACTCCATCGGAGCAAAATTCATAACAGACCGCACCGCCACGCATGCAGTGGCGAGTTGGTTGAAGGAACACGGTTGGACAGTGATCACAGCTGAGATTGGTTACATTCCTAAGATGTATCCTCCCCTGGATGACGCCCAGAGGCAGGAGGTGGGAGAATTTCTTCAAGCGCTAGATGAACATGATGACGTTCACCGAATTTGGGCGGCTATACGATGATGCAAATCGTTTCATGCAAATCAAAAATTTCGTGAATTTTTAATTTTTATATTGAATAAGCAGCGTAGCCTTTGATATACACCTCGTTGATATGAAAAAAATCATATACGCTATCCTTGGTATAGTGGCTTGCAGTTCCATATCTATCGCAGGCGTGAAATACTCAGACCCTAAAACAGTCACTCCGCGTGAACCCGCACCTGAATCCAAACCGAAAAAAGAACTCAAAAACTGGTATATCGGAGCTGGCATAATGGGTGGTATACACCATGACGGAAGGGTCTTATTCACGGAAAGATTTGACCCTGGGATTCCCGATGATGATGCTGTCATCAATCTCCGTAGCGGCAACTACCTTGGTGCTGAAGCCAAGCTCGGGTATCGCTTTTATTTCACCGATGCTTGGTTTTTTGCCACTGAGCTTAATCCTTACTACCTCACAGGCACGTTAAAAGGAAAAGGATACTGGACAAGTCCTAGCTTAGGCATGGGGGCGGATATCGAATACAAAGATCGTGTTGATAAAATCAACGTGATGTTAAACTTGCTGATCGGATATGATCACAAGTGGTTTCGTCTCTACGCAGGGCCAGGTGTAGGTGTAGCTTTCGTGGATACTGCAACTAAACCCGAGATAACGATGACTGACAACATGGGGAATTCCATTACTACAACCGTAGACGATCTTGACCCCAAGTCTGCAGCCAGTCTAGCAGTGCAAGGAGTTGCAGGGGTGGAATTTAAATTAAATGACTCGTGGTCGATTTACGCAGAATATAAATATCTCGATGTTACCAACGCCAAACAAGGGCAGGGGAATGTTACTTGGCGGAACAGAGAATTGCGCTCTAGCCTGGGGAGTATAGGGTTCAAGTATTCCTTCTAAATCTAAGTTGTCCTTCAAGCCTGCGGCTTTACGCCCCCTGGTCCCCAACCAGGGGGCGTTCTTATTTTATGGAAGGATAGGCTAAATTTCTCCAAGCACTAGGCAGGTGTTTTAGGCAAAAGATCGAGATAAAATCTGCAACGCCTGATCGCATTCTTCTTCACTTACATTCAACGGTGGCAACAATCGAACGACTTTCTCGCCTGCTGCTGCAGTTAAAAGCCCCATGCCGATAAGTTGCATGACTTTGCCGCGCGCATTGCACTCCTTTAACTCGATCCCCAAAAGTCCCCCATATCCTCTTACATCGCTAATCTGCCCCGGATATTTATCTCTCAAATCTAAGAGAGACGATTTCAACGCTTCCCCGCGAACACGAATATTCTCGTCCAAGCGTTCTGCCTGAATCACCTCAAAAGTGGCTAATGCCGCCGCACAAGCTAAAGGGTTGCCCCCGTAAGTTGTCCCATGCGATCCTGGTCCCATCAGTTGACTCAAAGGATCTCGCACCCACACCGCTCCCACTGGAAAGCCACCTCCTAAAGATTTAGCCATTGCAACTGCATCTGGCGAGAAACCAACATCACGACCTTCAAGAATTCGCTCATAGCTTTGAAAGCGTCCCGTTCGAAACATCCCACACTGCACTCCATCCCACAGCAAAAGTAAATTCCGCTCGTCGCATATACGTCGCACATGAGTGAGAAATTCAGGTGTAGCCACGTTTACCCCACCCTCGCCTTGTATCCCCTCGATTAAAATCGCCACCGTCTCTCTTCGCACCGCCGACTCGACCGCCCGCCAATCATTCCAAGGCACATGAGTAAACTCAGGCAATAACGGATAAAACCCGACCTTCACCTTCTCCTGACCTGTGGCCGAAAGTGTGGCCATCGTTCTCCCATGAAAGGAACCATGTGCTGTGATAATATGATACCTCCCAGACTCCGCACCAAAACGCCTCGCAAGCTTTATCAACGCCTCGTTCGCCTCTGCTCCACTATTGCAAAAAAACACACGCCCTGCCCCAAGTAAACCAACAATTCGCTCTGCAAGAAGTGCCTGCCCCTCGTGATAAAACAAATTCGACACATGCATCAAGCGCCCCATCTGGTCCTGAATCGCTTTCACAATAGCCTCATGGCAATGCCCTAACGCATTTACTGCTATCCCCTGTGCAAAATCAAGATACCTCCGACCCTCTTCATCCCAGACGTAGCACCCCTTCCCACGCCTTATCAACAGCGGAAAACGAGCATAGTTCCCCAGCACCACTTGGTCATGTCGCCTCAATACTGCCTCAGCTCTTTGCCCCGCGATCAGCTGATACACTCGCTGTTCAATCATGTATCTCTTCTAGCTAGATGTGAATCTCAGTGCCCACATCTGCTCGAGTAAAAAGTTTCAACAACAGCCCGTGCGGCATACGCCCATCCAAAAGATACACATTTTTAACCCCAGCCCGTATCGCTGCCATAGCCGAATCCAGCTTCGGGAGCATTCCGCCATCAATCACACCCTGTTTGCATAGATCCGCTATCTGTTTCTCTGTAAGAACAGGAATCCGCGAATTAGGATCCGACGCATTTCGCAAGACACCGTTCACATCAGAAAGAAAAATTAACGTATTCGCTTTTAACGCCTCAGCCACAGCCGATGCCGCGACATCTGCATTCACATTATAACGTTGCCCTTGCTTATCCACAGCAATAGGCGAAATGACCGGAATTTCACCTCGCCTAATACATGCCGTGATAACAGCTGTCTTGACCTCTGTCACTTCCCCTACAAGTCCCAAATCAATCGGCTCTTGAGGCGAATCCTTAGCCTTACCCTTCGTCATCGGCAGCTTCACAAAAAGCTTACGAGCCTTCAACACCTCTACCCCAGAGATAGCACAAGCCTTAGCCCCAAGCTCTACAATACGATTCGCAATCACAGGCGTAATCGATTCATTAAATGTTTTTTCAATTATCTTTATCGTCGCCTCATCCGTATAGCGCATCCCTTGAATAAATACGGGCTGTAAATTAGCCTCCCTCATCGCCTTGCTGATCAACTTCCCACCCCCATGCACCACCACTGGAAATATCCCCACCGCAGCTAACAAAATCACATCACGCAACACCCCCTCCACAAGCCGCTCATTCTCCATCGCAGAGCCCCCATACTTCACCACCACTATCTCGCCCTTTAGCCGAAGTAACGCCGGTAGCGCCTCAATTAAAGCCTTCGCCACTTGATCGTGTTGATTATTCATGCACACCCAGACTGCCCGCATAAAATGCAGCACTCCCCCCCATTGGCAAGCCTATCATTTCAATTCCCACTCCATCCGCTAAGCCTCCAACCTACGCCCCCCTTTCATGTCAACTACATAACGGTTTTTTTACAAAGTTTCATTTTCCCTCCAGGCACCCTTCCATTAACCTCAAAGCATGAAAACGGCCCAATCCTACCTCATCCTCCTAATCATCAGCCTAATAATAACCAACCTTCCCCTCTCTGCTGCCATCATCTCCGGTTCAGATTGGAATGTCATCTGGAATCGCCCAGACCAAAATTCATCCCTCAACACCCCAGAAGAATTCGACATCCGCGACGCCCTCATCGCAAGAATAAATGCCCTCGGCAGCAACCACTCCGCCTTTCTCTCCACCTTCACCTTTTCTGGCAACGCCACAGGCGCAGGCTCCATCCTCACAGCTATCTACAACCGCCTCAGCGATCCCACCGTCTCCAACCTCACAATCCGCATGAATATCGATAAAAATATAAACCCCTCCACCCTCTACAACACCGGTGGCTCCTCCCCATTCTACTCAATCAGCGGCCTAGCCTCCACCGTCTTTCCAAACGGCAACGCCTTCTACTACGACCGAGGCACATACCCATACGGGATCATGCACAACAAATTCTCCCTCTTCGACTACGGCCCCGGCAACCGCTGGATCCACTCCAGCTCCGCCAACTACACCGGCGGCTCAGCCATATTCCAATGGAATATCTCCTTCGAAGTCCGCAACGACGCACTCTACGCCCTCTACCTCGGCGAAGCCAACCAACTCATGGGCACAGACACAAACACCTCCGACGGCATCTACCACGATAACCCCACCAAATCCCACGCCTTCGACCTCTCCCCCCCTAGCATCAGCTTCGACGGCGGCAACGGCCTCATCGGAGTCCGTTTCGGCCCCCACCCCGACAGCATCGTCCCCGGAGGAAACAACGCCGCATCAGAAATCATTTCCGCCATCAACTCCGCCCAATACTCCATTCTCCTCGGCACCAACAAACTCTCCTCCATGCAAATCGCCAACGCCCTCATCAACGCCTGCAACAACGGCGTCGAAGTCCACCTCATCATCTCCCAAAGCGACGTCACAGGCTCAGGTGACTCCGTTGCCGTTTACAACCACCTCAATAACCCCGCCAACTACGCAGACGCAGCAGCCTTCGCACGATTTTTTACCTACATCGCTGATCGCGACGGAGCAACAGCCGGCTTGCAACCAGACAACCCCCTCACCGATCAAGATCTCGTCCACACAAAATACCTCGTCATAGACGCCGGCACCCCCAACGCCCAAGTCATCCACGGCTCCGCCAACTTCACCAATCAAGCCCTCAACGGCACTAACCTCAACGACGAAAACATCCTCTTCATCAAAAGCACATCAGTCGCCAATGCTTTCGTCCAACACGCCCAAGCCATGACAGCTGGCCAGATCCCCGCACTCCCAGTTCCAGAGCCCTCCACCTATGCATTCATTCTCCTAGGCCTAGGCCTAGGAAGCCTGATCCTAAGTATCAAATCCAACAAACACAAAACATCCTCCACTCCCGTACACACCAAAACACCTTAAAACACCTGCGGCATCCCCTCGATCAAAAAACGAATCTGCGAAAGAATCCTCCGCTTCGCAGCCTCACGCAACAACCTCTCCGCAGGCTCATGCATCGGCTCATAGCTAATCCGATACGTCCCAAAATGCATCGGGATAAACGTCTTCCCGCCTAGCTCCTCAAACGCCTGCAAAGCCTTCTCCGGATCGATGTGATGATCCCGCGCCGACAAGCTCTGATACGCGCCGATCGCCATCAATACAATCTCCGGCTTACATCGCCTCCCAATCTCCTTAAACCCCTCAAAATAAGTCGTATCCCCACTATGATATATCCTCCGTCCAGCATACTCGATCACATACCCTCCATAACCTCGGTGCCGGTCAAACCCCAACCGCGCTCCCCAATGCTTCGCAGGAGTAAAAGTAATCTTCAAACCTCGATACACGTAATCCTCCCACCACCGCATCTCATGAACGCGCTCAAACCCTAAATCATGCACCAAGTTTCCTACATTCTCCGGCACAACGATCGGCTGCCGCTCCGCAATCTTTCTCAAACTCCGCCGATCCAAATGATCAAAATGCGCATGCGTGATCAACACCAAGTCAATATTCGGCAAATCCCTCAACGCAAAACCCGCGCGCCTCAGCCGTCGGATCACCGTCAACCAATTACTCCAATTCGGATCAATCAACACATTATGCCTAGCCGTCTGAATCAAAAACGACGCATGCCCAATCCAAGTGATCCCTATTTGATCCCCTGTCACTTTCGGAAAAATCGGCTTCCCCTGCACCCCAATCTTCCTTGCAAAAAGCGATGGTATCAACACATCCGTAATAAAATTCCGATGATGCCACCGCTTACGTTCCGCTCCCTTCACTTTCATAACATGCCATAAATCCTAACACCATCCCACACCCTAAACCCAAGCTTTCATCATGCAAAAATAAAGTTACACTCGCCCCACCTTCCCATGCAACCCCCTCCTCCTCACCCCAAGCAACTCCAGCGCGACCTCGCTCGCTCTCGACTAAAAGTCATGACCGATAAAGACCGCGAAATCGCCTCACGTTGCCTCATTGAAAACATTCACCGTCTCCCCATCCTCCGCCGACTCCAGCCCGTCGCAGGCTTTTACCCCCTGCTCAAGCAAGAACCCGATCTCCGCCCCTACTGGCAATCCATCCTCGACCGAGGCCTCCCCCTCATCATGCCCTCCGGCGCAGATAACCTCGAAGAAATCTCCCTCTGGCGAGTCCCCCACCTCGACGCTTTCCGCCCCACCCAAAGCGGCGTCATGGAACCCGACCCCGCACAATGCCAACCCATACCCTTCTCCGAACCCAAACTCATCTTCGTCCCCGGCATAGCCTTCAACGCCTCCGGCGCACGCCTCGGTCGCGGCAAGGGATATTATGACCGCCTCCTCCCACGACTCCGCCAGACAACTTACCGCGTCGGCGTCTTCTTTTCCTGTCAAGAAATCGAAGACCTCTACACCGAGCCTCACGACGCCCCCCTAGACCTCATCATCACAGACCAATCCATCCACCTCTGCTCAATCTAACCCCCCCATGAAAAACATCCTTGCCCTTGACCTCGGCGCCGCACGCGTTGGCCTGGCCTATGCAGACGCTCAGATCGGCATCCCACTTCCCCTGCCCTATCTCCCCGCACAACCCTGGGACGCCTTTCTCTCAGCTCTAAAAAAAATTGTCGCAGAAAAATCAATCCACGAAATCGTCGTCGGCCTACCCCTAAAAATGGACGGCACCTCAGGGCCCGCTGCTCAAGCTGCCCGCCAGCGCATCCAAGAAATTCACGCCGCTACCGCCTTGCCCGTCTACCCCATAGACGAACGCCTCTCCACCCTCCAAGCCAGTCGCCAGCTTCAAGCCTACGGCCTCCCCGCAAAAAAACAAAAACAACACCTAGACAGCAGTGCAGCTCTGATCCTCCTCCAAGCTTATCTCGACCGCCACCAAGGCCCTCCACAATCCTGATGGCCCCCCCCACACCTCATCCCGATGCTATCCACCTACATCCTCACCCTCTCCTACAAAGGCACTCGCTACCAAGGATGGCAACGCCAAGCCAACACCCCTCACACCATCCAACAAATTTTAGAAAACGCCCTCTCCACTCTCTTCTCCACGCCGATCACCACCGACGCCTCAGGCCGCACCGATGCCGGCGTCCACGCCCTAGGCCAAATAGTTGCATTTCGCGCACCACGCAAATTTTCACCCGCCACCCTCCTACGCGCCCTAAACGCCCACCTCCCCCCCGACATCCGGGTCCTCCGCGCTCGCCACACCCCTACCCCATTCCATCCCCGCTTCGATGCCCACAGCAAGACTTACCTATACAAAATCTACAATCACCCCATCCACGATCCCTTCCTCGTAGAGCTTGCCTGGCACCAGCCCCTTCCCCTTTCCCTACCAGCCATGCGCCAAGCCGCGCGCCATCTCATCGGCCGCCACGACTTCTCAGCTTTCTTCACCAACCCCGGCTACCCAGTCCCCGATCGCACTCGCACCCTCTACCGCCTAACCATAAGTCAACCTGCCCCACACCACATCGAAATCCGAGCCACAGCCGACGGCTTCCTTCATCGCATGATGCGAAACCTAGTCGGAACGCTCGTCGCCGTCGGTCGCCAAAAACTCTCCCCCCAACAAATCCCGCTCCTCCTCGAATCAAAATCCCGCCTCCACGCTCCAGCGACTGCCCCAGCTCATGGCCTCTACCTCGAAAAAGTTCACTACCGCAAACCTTCCACGCCTCATCAATCCAAGACCTCCCCCTCTCCACAATGAAAAATACGCTCCCCACACACCACTGGATTTGCCGGCGCTATCTCCATCCCGACCACGCCGAAAAATGGATCCACACTCTCCCCCCAGCCCATCAGCTCAAAATCACCTACACCCACTCCCCCCCAACCCCCCGCGCCAGAGTCGACTTCTACGCACCCTCCTACCGCGCTGCCTATGCATTCAAAAAAAAACACGGCGGCCGCATCCTGCGTCTGTCCTCACTCGCCTGGTCCCCCAATCCAGCCCCCACCGATCCTCCTCTCCGCGCAACTCGACGCCTTGCTATCTGCTCCACCCCGCAGCAGCTCCATCACTGGCAACGCAAACTCAACCCCTCACAACTCATCCTCATCACCCACAGTCTAGCCTTCGGCACAGGCCATCACCCCACCACCGCCCTCTGCCTACGCGCTCTACAGACCATTGCTACTCGCCAGCGAAAATCCCCATCCCAACCTCCCCCAGCGCCCTGCATAGACATCGGCACAGGAAGCGGAATCCTAGCAATTGCCGCCGCTCGATTGGGCTTCCCCGACGTCCACGCTCTAGATCATGATACCACAGCCCTGCGCATAGCCCGCTACCACGCTCGCATCAATCACACAACCATCCGCTTCATCCACGCCGACATCACCCGATACCCCCTCCCCCCCGCATCCTATTCCCTCATTATCGCCAATCTCTACAGCGCACTCCTCACCGTCGCAGCCCCAAGAATCCTCCAAGCCCTCGCCCCAAAAGGTTACCTCATCCTCTCAGGCATCCGCACCGAAGATGAAAACGAAATCCGCCACGCCTTTGCCTCCGTGCCGTTCATCCATCGCTCCCAAAAAGAAAACTGGCTATGTCTGATTGCACAAGCAGCCTTCTAATTCCAACAACCCCTCGAGTCGATAACCATCAGCAGTCTCTCACTCCCAACACCACGCTGACCTCAACGCCAAAATAAAAGTTGTCCTACCTGCCCCCCTCGCTTTAACCTCCCCCACTATGCAAAAATGGCCCTTCTCTTACTCCTGCATCCCCCAAATCCCACCCCGCATCGAAGGACTTCGCGAACTCGCCTACAACCTTTGGTGGACCTGGAACCCTAAAGCTATAGCCATATTCAACGAACTCGACCCTGCACTCTGGAAAAAAGTCGAGCACAACCCCGTCCGCCTCCTCCACCACATCCCTCAAACCCGCCTAATCCAAGTCTCCGAAGACCCCGCCTTCGTCTCCCGCCTAGACGCCGTCCTCCACGACCTCCACCAATACCTCTCCCGCAGCGATCGCTGGTTCCCCACCCACCATGGACACGATCACCTTATCGCCTACTTCTCAGCCGAATTCGGCTTTCACGAGTCCCTCCCCATCTACTCCGGCGGCCTAGGCATTCTCGCAGGCGACCACTGCAAATCCGCCTCCGACCTCGGCGTCCCATTCATTGCAGTGGGGCTCCTCTACCGCATCGGCTACTTCAAACAACGCTTCAACAAAGACGGCTGGCAAGAATCCGAAAACATCCACTTCAACTTTTACGAACTCCCCATCACAGAAATGCGCCACGCCGACGGCACCCCCGTCACCACACAAGTAGATATCCTAGGAACCCCAGTAACCATCAAAGTCTGGCAAGCCCTCATCGGAAATGTCCGACTCCTCCTTCTCGATACCGACATCAGCGAAAACACCGAAGAACACCGCAAAATCACCTACCAACTCTACGGCGGCGACCACGAAACCCGCATCAAACAAGAAATCGTCCTCGGCATCGGCGGCGTCCGCGCCATCGCCGCCATAGGCCTCAAACCAACCGTATATCACATGAACGAAGGCCACGCCGCCTTCCTCTCCCTCGAGCGCATCCGCCAACTCATCACCCTCCAAGGCCTCAACTTCTCCGAAGCCCTACAAGTCGTCGCCGCCTCAAATCTCTTCACCACCCACACCCCAGTCCCCGCAGGCAACGACGCCTTTTCCCCAGCACTCATGCACAAATACTTCGACCGCTACGCCCAAGAATCCTCCATCAGCTTCGAAGAAATAATGCGCCTCGGACGACCATGGGAACATCACCACGACGAACCCTTCAGCATGACCATCCTCGGCCTCCGCACCTCCCGCCAAGCCAATGGCGTCAGTGCCATCCACGGCCACGTCTCACGTGAAATGTGGCAAAATGTCTGGCCAGGCGTCCCAGTTGAAGAAATCCCCATCGGCCACATCACCAACGGCATCCACACCGCCACCTGGATGGCACCAGAAATCCGAGCACTCTTCGACCGCTCCCTCGGCCCAAATTGGATCGAAAACTCCTACGACCCCACACTATGGTCCAGAAACAGTGAGTTCGACGATGAAGAATTTTGGAATATCCACCAAGCCCTCAAAGTCCGCCTCATCCACTTCGCCCGCAACAACGTCCGCCAACAACGCATCCGCACCGGATTCAAACCCGAAGACATCGTCCAAGCCGATCAAATTCTCGACCCCTCCGTGCTGACCATCGGCTTCGCTCGACGCTTTGCCACCTACAAACGCGCCACACTCCTTTTCCGCGACCTCGATCGCCTCAACGCCATCGTCAATCATCCCGAGCACCCTGTCCAATTCATCTTCGCAGGCAAAGCCCACCCCGCAGATGAAGGCGGCAAAAAACTAATCCAACGCATCTACCAAATCTGCCTCATGCCAGAATTCCGTAACCGCATCGTGCTCCTCGAAAATTACGACATCAACCTCGCCCGCTACCTCTACCACGGCGTAGACGTCTGGCTCAACAACCCCACACGCCCTCTCGAAGCCTCCGGCACCAGCGGAGAAAAAGTCTGCCCCAACGGAGTCCTCAACCTCTCCGTCCGCGACGGCTGGTGGGACGAAGCCTACGATGGCGCCAACGGCTGGGCAATCGGCGAAGATGTCGTCTCACACGATGCCTCAGTCCAAGATGAATTCGACGCCGTCTCACTCTATACCCTGATTGAGCAACAAGTCGCGCCCCTCTATTACCGCCGCGATAGCGACGAGATCCCACACGAATGGATCTCTTGGTGCCGACACAGCATCGAAACCATATGCCCAATTTACAACACCGGCCGCATGGTGCAGGACTACTGCAATCAATATTATCTAGTCGCCTCTCGTAACGGCAAAAAAATGGCCGAAAACAACTACAGCCACGCCCGCAACCTTTCCCAATGGAAAGATCGCGTCCGACGCGCATGGCATCAAGTCCGAGCCAAAGAAGTCACCTGCCACGCTCACCAAAATAACCAATACATCATGGTCGGAGACGGCTTCACCCTAGAAGCCAAAGTATATCTCGGTGACCTCACCCCACAAGAAGTCCTCGTAGAAGCTTACGCACAACTCACCAGCGGCGCTGGTCGCGCCCAACAACACCGCCTAGAAGCCGTTCAAACCTTCCCCGACGGATGGATCCTCTATCGCGGACGAGTAGTCGCACTTGAGACAGGCACATACCGCCTCAACGTCCGAGTCATCCCTTATCACCCTGATCTCGTCCAAAAACACGAGCTCCGACTCATCTGCTGGGCTGAATAAACTCGCAGCTCAGCACACCTTCCCCATCCCCTAAACCATAGCCCCGCCAAAGACTCAATCACTGCCCCACATCTCCCAATCCTCCATCGCAAGGAAACGATAACGCCCCTCTTCCTTACGAAGAGCGCTAATGAAACCCGATCCACTACGATAACTTTTCAACATATCTTCCTCACCGTAGCCCCCCCCTAATCCTAGCCCCAGCTCTGTGCGCACCTCCCAATGAAGATGCGCCGCATAAAGACCACCGCAGTTACCCATCACACCGATAAGCTTACCACGCGGTATCAAGGTGAAAGGCTCAACATAGATAGCGTCCAAATGCGCAAACATCATCTCAACGTAGTGCACACGGCCTTGCTCCTCCACTTTATAAATTACAGTTACCACTTTTCCCCAAGCCCCCTCAAAGTCCATTGCCAACGACACCCAACCATCTCCAGGACTATACACAGGCTCTCCTAAATCCTCATTTCCCGGCGCGACATTCCAGTCCTCCCCGAGATGGCCTTCATTTCCAAAAGGGCGCGCAATCTGCACGCCCTCCGCTAAAGGAGGACGGACGGGAAAATCCATCGTAGCATTGGTTTCCATCAGATCACCCAAATGTCTCTCGACAAACTCCTGCCATGTAATCCAAACGACATCCCCGTCTAATTCCCCTATTTTCAAGCTTCGCGAGGCAAATTCAACCACTAAATAAAGCATCAAAACATACAGCCCCCACGCTATCCATTCGCCTCTGAAGCCTCTCATAAAAGCATTTCTTCCACTGCAGACGAAGGATGTCAAAACCGCAATCCAAAGCCAAAGACAAAACAAAACCCACACCAATAAATCAATCGCAAACGAGCTTTTTTTGAACACCAACTTGCGATAAAGTGCCCAAGATGAAAACTTCTCACCCTACGGCCTCCCAAGCCTCCGAGACTACACAAGCCTCTAAAAATCAAGAAAACCAAGGCATCATTCGTCTCGGTCTTCCCAAGGGTAGCCTTGAAGAAGCCACAGTGCAGCTTTTTGCCCGCGCTGGCTATCAACTCTCGTATAGCCCACGCGGTTACCGCCCCTATATTGACGATCCTCAAATTGAACCGCGACTGCTTCGTCCTCAGGAAATCCCTCGCTACATCGCTCAGGGCTTTTTAGATTGCGGCATCACAGGCAAAGATTGGATTGCTGAAGAGGGCGCAGAAGTGCACGTAATTTGTGATTTACGTTACAACAAAGCAACAGCCCTCCCCGCTCGATGGGTTCTGGCTGTGCCCGAAGATTCACCGATCCGTTCTGTAAAAGATTTACAAGGCAAACGCATCGCCACCGAGCCCGTCAAGCTCGTAAAAGCTTACCTTCAAAAACATGGCGTAACGGCAGAAGTCGAATTTTCCTGGGGCGCCACCGAGGTGAAAGTGCCTGAACTCGTAGATGCGATTGTCGACATCACCGAGACCGGCTCATCGCTTCGCGCCAATAAATTGCGCGTGCTGGATACTGTCATGGAAAGTTACCCCCAATTCATCGCAAACATCACAGCATGGAACGACCCCAACAAACGCGCCAAGATGGAGTCGCTAGCGCTTCTCTTGACGGCAGCTTTGAATGCTCGGAATAAGGTCGGGATCAAACTCAATCTTCCCGCCGATCGCCTCCAAGCCGTCCTCGAGACCTTACCCGCCCTTCGCAAGCCAACCGTCTCCTCACTAGCTCAAGAAGGTTGGATCGCACTGGAAACAGTGCTCGATGAAAACCTCGTGCGCGATCTGATCCCCGCACTCAAAAAGCACGGCGCAGAAGGAATCATCGAGTATCCGCTAAACAAAGTCGTCTATTGATGCAAACGCTCATAAACGCTTTGCACCCCCTGCATAAAAGCTCGTGCAGCATTTTTTATCTCCGCTGCCACATCCGCCAAAGGATGAGCAAACCGAGGCCGAAACCACGGGTAAAGACCAATCAGATCATGTAGCACCAAAATTTGTCCATCACAATCCTCTCCTGAACCAATACCAATTGTAGGAATTTTCAACGCGCGACGAATCTCAGCTGCCAGGTCCGCAACAACAAGTTCCAGCACAATCGCAAAAGCCCCTTGTTCCTCTAAAAAATGTGCATCAGCTAGGATGGCACGACGCTCCGCATCCGTGCGACCTTTTATCCGGTAACGACCTTCTTCCTTAATAGATTGAGGCAACATGCCAAGGTGCCCCATGAAAGGAATACCAGCTCCTGCAAGCGCCTGAATAGCGACGGCCCGTGACCGACCGCCTTCTAGTTTGACGGCATCTGCTCCAGCTTGAAGCAAAGCCCGGGCTGACTGAATCGCCTGTGACGCCTCATTGTAAGTATCCTTGGGCAAATCAGCTACTATCAAAGCCCGTGTCCGTGCCCGAGCGACAGCTCGAGTGTGATGGATCATCTCTGCAAGGGTGACTTCCGTCGTGTCAGGATAGCCTAAGACGACCATGCCAAGCGAATCCCCCACCAATAAAAGCGGAACGCCCACTTCATCCAACAGCCGCGCAGTCGGATAATCATAGCAAGTCAATGCAGCTATAGATCTGCGATTTTTGTATGAACGCAGCTCCTGTGGCGTCAACCGATCGCTGGGGAATGATGTTGTCACAGATAGATGAGCTGATAAACAGCCGCAATGCTAGACATACGCCACATACGTGAGCAAGCAGAGAACGTAAAAGAAGCACTGCGTTCCAGAGGCCGAGGCGATGAAAATGCCATTGATCAATTGCTCGCTATCGATGAGGAACGAAGAAAACTCATCACGCAAGTCGAGCACTTGAAAAGTGAGCGAAATCGAGTGAGCAAACTCATCGGTGCTAAAAAATCACGTGGCGAGGAGGTAAGCGAACTCCTCGACTCCATGAAGAAAACCTCAGATGAAATCACGGCTATGGATGCGCGCTTGGCGCAAATCGAAGAGCAGCAACAACAGATTTTATTGACCATCCCCAATCTTCCCCATCCGTCCGTCCCGCGCGGCCAAGATGCCAGCCATAATCGTGTCGAGCGAGTGTGGGGCACGCCACCATCCTTTGATTTCATTCCAAAGCCGCATTGGGAAATCGCAGAAAAACTCGGCTGGCTAGATTTTTCAGCAGCAGCTAAGATCTCTGGAAGCGGGTTTGTTGTCTACAAAGGGCAAGGCGCAAGACTCGAGCGAGCATTGATCAACTATATTTTAGATATTCACACCCAAAAACATGGCTACCTCGAAGTAAATGTCCCACACATCGTCCGGGGAACTTCGATGGTAGGGACCGGGCAATTGCCTAAATTTGCTGAGGATATGTATCGGCTGGAGAATGAAGAGAGTTATTTGATTCCGACAGCTGAAGTCCCCGTCACCAATTTACATCGCGAGGAGATTTTATCTGCGGATTCATTACCGATCGCCTACGCGGCTTTCACCCCTTGCTTTCGTAGGGAGGCTGGCAGCGCAGGAAAAGATACCCGCGGGATGATTCGGATGCATCAGTTCGATAAAGTCGAGCTCGTTCATATCACGACGCCAGAGAGATCTTATGCCACGCTAGAACGCCTGGTCGAGCATGTAGAGGTGGTGTTGCAAAACTTAGGCCTGCATTATCGGGTCGTATCGCTCTGCACGGGCGATATGGGGTTTGGTGCGGCCAAATGCTACGATATCGAGGTATGGGCGCCCGGACTGGGAGCCTGGCTGGAAGTTTCCTCTTGTAGTAATTTTGAGGATTTTCAAGCTCGACGTATGCAGCTCAGGTATCGGCCAGCCGAAGGGGAAAAACCTAGATTTTGCCATACCTTGAACGGCTCCGGGCCAGCTTTAGCGCGGCTTTATATCGCCCTTCTGGAGACGTATCAACAGCGGGACGGTTCGGTCTTGCTCCCGGAGGCTATCCGTGCTTATATTTAACCAGGGTGTATGCCGAGAATACTACAAATGTGGACTTTCAGTGCAACGATCGCTCTGGCCCTCTGGCTAGATGCGATCGCAGCACCCATGAGTCGACCCATGACAGGTAGGGTAGCTCAAATTGTCGGCGAGCTACTCGAAAATAACCATTACAGCAGGGTTCTTTTTGATGATGCAGTCTCAAGTCAATTCCTCAAAAACTACTTTGAGCGTCTCGACTACAACCGGATGATTTTTTTGCAATCTGATATTGATGAATTTACAAAAGAATACGGCACAAAACTAGATGACCTTACACGTCGTGGAGATCCGACACCAGCTTACAGAATTTACGAACGCTACCGAGAACGCTTAGCTGAGCGAGTTAAACACATCCACACCTTACTTAAGCAGCCCCATAATTTCGACATAGAAGAGCGGTTTCTTCCGGCGCGTGACAAAGAACCTTGGCCCAAGACAATCGAGGAAATGAACGAGCTTTGGCGTCTGAGAATCAAATATGATCTCCTAGCAGGTATTTTGGACAAATCAGATCCGAATAAGTCAGAAAACGAGCGCTATGATGCAACAGTTGCTCGCGTCAAAAAACGATACGACCTCATCCTAAAAGCCGCACAAGAAGCAGAGACCGATGATATCATCCAAGAATACCTCTCCGCATTGGCCCACGCTTATGATCCCCACACAGATTACTTCAATCCAGAACAGGCAGAAAACTTCTCTATAAATAGCATAAAACTCAAGCTCATCGGCATAGGTGCTGTTCTACAAAGCGAGGACGGTTACGCTAAGGTCAAAGAAGTTGTTCCCGGTGGCCCAGCAGATCTCAGCAAACAAATAAAACCCGGCGACAGAATCGTCGCAGTGCAACAAGAAAAAGGTGAGCCAGTCGATGTCGTAGATATGAAGCTCAACCGAGTGGTTAAAATGATCCGTGGAAAAAAAGGCACTAAAGTCACACTCACCATCATCCCGGCCACCTCAGTAGATGGCTCAGAAAGAAAACGCGTCACCTTGATCCGAAATGAAATTCAACTCAAAGACCAATACGCCAAAGCCCGTATTATCGAATTGCCCGCCACGACAGAAAACCCGGCTATAAGACTCGGAGTCGTAGTATTGCCTGAATTCTACGACAACTGTGCTCGTGACGTCGCCAAGCTCATACGCCGCTTAATGAAGGAAAACATATCAGGTCTTATTCTCGATCTACGTCGCAACGGAGGAGGCATCCTAGAGCAAGCTGTCGAAATCACTGGCCTTTTCATCCCCAAAGGACCAGTCGTCCAAGTGCGTGATTCTCGTTCTCGCACTATGACCTACGTGGATGATGATGGCAAAGTCCTTTACGATGGACCTTTGGCCGTCCTTGTTAACCGTCTCAGTGCTTCTGCCTCCGAAATTGTTGCCGCAGCATTACAAGATCACGGGCGTGCCATAATTGTCGGGGACCAAAGCACGCATGGCAAAGGCACCGTTCAGAAATTAGAGCCACTCGACCGACACCTCTGGATGGAGTTCCCCACCAATCCAGGACAGCTCAAGCTCACCGTATCTAAGTTTTACCGCATAGCTGGTGGCACAACTCAAAAAGTCGGCGTCACTCCCGACATCATTCTCCCCTCCCTTTATGATTACTTTGAGATCGGAGAATCACGCCTTCCCAACGCACTTCCTCCCGATGAAATTGCCCCTGCCACCTACAAACCCCTAAACCGCACACTACCTCATCTAACGCGTCTTCAGCATCTCTCCCAAAATCGTATCGCCTCACAACCAGAATTCAAATTCATCCAAGACGACATTAAAGTTCTCAAGGCGAAGCTTGAAGATAAATCAGTCAGCCTTTGCAAAGCGACTCGTCTAAAAGAACTGGATGAGTATAAAAGGAAAAAAAACGCTCGCGAAGAACAGTTGAAAAAGCTACCACCACTAACTGAAAAATTCTACGAAATAACATTAGACATGGTTGATAAAGAAGAGGCACCTCGGCTTATCCCCCTTTCAGGATCCAAAATGAAAGGTAGCGAAGGCATCCAAATAGAAGAAACTAACGAAGCCGCTACAGGCGTCGAGCTAGAAACATACGCCTACGCACAGCTAATGGAGACAGCCAATATCCTTAGCGACTACATACAAATCACCCGCTCTTCTAAAACTCCTGAAATGATTGCCCAGCAAAAACAAACTGCAGACCAACTCATCTCACCCTAGTTATTCACAGCAACATGAGCTCCCAAAACATACAAGTCGAAGGTCGGATCGTTACGGTTCTCCCCGGCACCATGTTCCGGGTTGAGCTACCCAACAAACACAATATCCTTGCCCACATCTCGGGCAAAATGCGAAAAAACTTCGTTCGCCTCACCCTAGGCGATCGTGTCAAGGTCGAGATGTCTCCCCACGATCTCGAAAAAGGCCGCATTCTATACAGATTAAGTTAGGCTTCATCCCGCCCCCCCTCACATTCTATGGAATGCTTCGAGCAACACAACTCGCCCCGATCCCTTCAGGGGCAATCATACACTTTCAACAATGACCTAGAACGTGCAGCCATACTTGAGAAGGCCTTCGACTATCGGGGCGACGTCACCCTCACTTTAAGCAATGGCCAAACCATCGAATGCTACATCTACAATCGTAACCAATTCGCTTCCCCACCCTACATTGATGTCTTCCTAAAAGGATCAGATGCCTCACAGCGTTTTCCCTACACCGATATCACCGCACTTGCCTTCACCGGCAAAGACGCTGCCGATGGCAAATCCTACGAAGCCTGGAAAGCCAAAAAGCAAAGCGAACGTGCTGCAGAAGCCGCTAAAATTGAGGCTGAAATGCGAGAAAAAGGACTACTCTAAGTCCCTTTCAAAAGACATATGGGCACCAGTCCCACCCCTCATTCCAAGGAGTTCGAGAAAATCATGCTCGAAAGGGCTCAACGAGCCGCTCAAATCATCGCCCATGCCCAAAAATACAAAGTCTGCGAAGGCTGTGACTCCATCGTTACGGCCGACACCATTACTTGCCCTACTTGTCACAGCTACCGCTTCGACGCCACGCCTGAACGGGTCGTCCGACAAGCAGAATATCTTGCCACCCGTCCACCTCAAAGCCTTCAAAGCAGCGATTACGTTTAAATCCCAGGAATAAAAGGGACGCGAAAACCTACTACTCAATGCCTGCTCCCAGCCCATTTCGCGTCATCACCACCGACCGCACATCCCAAGCAAGACTCGGCGAGCTTATCACCCCTCATGGCACGATACCAACGCCAATTTTCATGCCCGTAGGCACGCAGGGCACCGTCAAAGGCATCCCCTCTCATGATCTTCTACAACTCAATACCCCTATCATCTTAGCCAACACCTACCACCTCCTTATTCGTCCTGGCAAATCCATCATAGAGCATTTCGGCGGCCTTCATACCTTCATGCAATGGCCGCGCCCAATCCTCACAGATAGCGGCGGCTACCAAGTCTTCAGCCTAGCCCGCCTCAGAAAAATCTCTTGCGATGGCGTCCATTTCCAGTCCCACGTCAACGGAGCGCCGTTTTTTCTCGGCCCACGTGAAGCGCTTGAAATGCAGCGCGCAATCGGCTCCGATATCGCTATGGTGCTAGACGTCTGTCCACCGTGGGATGCACCTCCGATACAAATGCGCGAAGCCGTTATGCTGACGCTAAGTTGGGCCCAACAAGCCCGCCAAATCTGGCCGCAGCTTCTGCAAAAAGAAAATATCGAACCACAATCTCTACCTCGCCCACTTCTTTTCGGCATCGTTCAAGGAGGCAGCAACCCCACTTTGCGAGCGCACTGCGCACAATCCCTCGTTGAAAAAGATTTCGATAGCTACGCCATCGGCGGCGTCAGCGTGGGTGAACCGCAGGAGGAAATGTATCGAGCCGTCGAGTTAACCATTCCCCATCTTCCTCCAGATAAAGCCCGCTACACAATGGGGCTAGGCCATCCGCACCAAATAGTCGAGCTCGTCGCTCGTGGTGTAGACATGTTCGATTGCGTCCTGCCCACACGCATGGCACGGCATGGCACTGCCTACACCAGCTGCGGTCCTATCAATCTTAAACGCAGCGTTCATGCACTTTCACACGATCCAATTGATCCTTCCTGTGCTTGTGCAGTATGCATGCGCTACAGCCGAGGTTATGTCCATCATCTCTTCCGTGCTGGTGAGATGCTTGCTCAATATCTCACCACCTATCACAACCTTGCATTCTATCTAGAATTAACGCGCAAAATTCGTGAAACCTTGGCTCAAGGCACGTTCTCAGCATTTCGGGAAGCCTTTACAAAAACTTATTCCGTGCCTAATGAGAGAGAACCATGAACAACCTCTTATATCTCGCACAAGCGGCTAATCCTGCTCCCGTCCCGGATCCCACTGTGCCTTCAGGCCCGCCGGCCTACACGCTGATCGTTCAGCTACTACTCTTTTTTCTGATCTTTTATTTTCTTCTCATTCGTCCCTCAATCAAGGCACGAAAAGCTCAAGAAAAAATGATCGCCGATATCAAGATCGGGGATAATATCGTCTTCTGCAACGGTATCCTCGGGCACGTCACCAACATCAAAGATAAAACCTTCATCGTAAAAGTAGACGACTCGGTAAAACTAGAGATCCAAAAAGCTGCTGTTACCTCTGTGTTGCCAAAATCCTGAGAGCCATACATCGTCGGATTCTTCTCATGGCCTGTTCCCTTTTGCTCAAGGCCGTCAGTTACAGATACAGAGACAAAGCGGCTCTACATCAGCTCACTGCAAAAATTTCAGGTAAGGCCATCACTGCCCTTCTCGGTCCGAATGGATCGGGCAAAAGCACCCTATTCAATATCCTTGCCACACACCTTCCTTTGCAAGAAGGTGAGGCCACACTTGAGCTCCACGATCGACCAGCAGTTTCTCTTCGTCCACCGCTCCAACCCTGGCGTGCCGTGCTAGGCGTCGTCTTCCAAAATCCAAGCCTCGATAAAAAACTCACCGTTTTGGAGAACATGCGTTATCATGCATGGCTCTTCGGAATTAAGGACAGCATATTCCTACAACGATCACGTTTTTTGCTCGATGCCCTGAAAATACAGGACTATGCGCATGCCAAAGTCGAGACGTTGTCGGGTGGTATAGCCCGACGCGCTGAGATCGCTAAGACACTACTGGCTCAACCTCGATTACTTCTTTTAGATGAGCCGTCCACTGGGCTCGATCCGATTGCACGACGTGATCTAATGGATCTACTGCGACGCCTGGTGTCTGAAGAAAAGATCCTAGTCTTCATGACTACTCATTTTACCGATGAAGCTGAGCAAGCAGATCAAGTTCTCATCTTGGATCAGGGTCATCTGGTTGCCAATGGGGCACCTTCTGAGCTTAAGAAATCGTGTCCATTCCATGTTATACGTGTGGAAGGGGATTTCCCATCAAAATTCGTCATGCAGTTTTCGGAAAGTTTTCGTTACAGGTTTCAACATCATCCTCGGCATCTCCGAATCGAATGCCCTATAGACGAAGATCCAGAGGGCCTTGCACGCTGGATTCGTCAAACACTTGATGGAACGTCGCACAGCATCACAATTTCACCTCCCACACTTGAGGACGTCTTTTTCAAAATGACTGGGCACACATTTACCGTTTGATTCCATGTTTCACGCATATTTCCTCCCAATATACTCAATTGCGCATCGTGAAATTGTTCGTTTTTTACGGCAACCCACACGGATCATTGGTGCATTTGGCACACCACTTCTCCTATGGAGCCTTCTAGGAAGCGGGATTGGAAGCTCTTTTCAAGCTCCGCATGCAAGCCACTTGCCGTTTCTTCACTTTTTTTTACCGGGTGCCATGCTTTTTTTGGTGTTGTTTACCTCGATCTTTTCAGCGATCTCGATCATTACTGATCGGAATGAGGGATTCATGCAGAGCGTGATCTCTGCACCCATTCCTCGCCTTGCGATCGTTTTGGGCAAGGTTTTTGGAGCTGTCCTACTCGCAGTTGTTCAAGCCACTCTGCTCGGCATGGTTTCATACCTTGGCGGTTTCCCATGGACATTCCAAATGATTCTGCCGGCTCTATTCGTTTTAACGTTAAGCGCTCTGTTCCTCGCTTGCTTGGGGTTTGCAACGGCTTGGCCAATGGATTCCGTGCAAGGTTATCACGGAGTAATGAATTTGATCCTCA
This sequence comes from Candidatus Methylacidiphilales bacterium, assembly GCA_025056655.1. Lineage (NCBI taxonomy): Bacteria > Pseudomonadati > Verrucomicrobiota > Methylacidiphilae > Methylacidiphilales > Methylacidiphilales bacterium. The sequence goes on along the minus strand of JANWVL010000045.1, from coordinate 4,668 downwards.
TGCCCATGTGGGTATTATCCGGCGGGCTTTTTCCTCCTGAAGGTGCCTCGCCGATACTGCAGTTTATCATGCATGCCAATCCGCTACACTATGCGATTGCTGCATTGCGACACGTGATGCTTCCCGAGACGCAGCCTTGGCCAAGCTGGTCGAGCTGCATTTTGATTTTGACCGTAATCGATGCTCTTATGTTGGGGCTCTGTCTCTGGATCAGCCAACGCCCTGTTAAAAAATAGTTCCTACTGTGGCGCCTCGGTATTTGAATTTCGAAGTGAAACCGCTGGCATAAAGATTCCTACATATTCTCTCTCCCACCAGCGTCGCTCATATAGAAGGGTTGCTAGATCCGACATTCGGTAACGGTAGCGTAGAGCCCGAATAAAGCGCACCTCACGGATTTCAATCGGTGGTTTACCAAATAAAGCCCAAATCTCTAGTTTATGCTGTAGAAGTCCTTGAGTCATTTTCGTGAACCAATAAAGAGGGGAACTTCGATGCGCATCGCGAGGCCATTGAAACCCATCTGGAACCAGAGCTGCGAACCACATCTGCCAATCTAGCCTTGGCTGGTGCGGCGCTACAAAGGCGGGCATTCGATATGGATTCCCCGGCTTGTATTTGCATTCAAGCTCATGCCACGTTGTTCCGTCTGAGCTCACTTCCAAGATGACCTCATCTCGCATTTTCGTCATCGATTGAAATAGCCCGTAAGCATTAAAGCTGCGCAGCCCGCTAAAATGCTGGTAGAGCTCGTGAAAAGGTTGCGGAAAAACCCGCGTGTAGCCTTGCACTCGATAGCTGAAGGATTGATCTGCAGCTATGAGAGTGAGCAAGATAGCCACCGGCGCGAATATTAGACTAGGCCAACAGGCCAGACTCCAAGGAGAGCGAACTGGCCTATCAAAACATGCAGCGTGAAATTTTTTCAATCGTTTCACCGGCCAAGCTTGATCGTCTAAAAGACTCAGCGCGACAGTAGCGGTAAGCAGGTTAAAAAAGTTGTAGTTTCCAGTGAAGAAGACCGCTGCCATGAGCACTATGAACCCGTAAGCTGCCCAACGTCGAGCAATCGCGCCGCAGAAAACTGCTACAGGCAGAATCAGCTCGATACCATGCATCATCAGACAGCTCAGTTGGTCCATCCAGAGAGGAAGTTGATGAGCTAACCAGCCTCCTACGTGGGGTAGAGGTTGTGTCTCGTAATGGTAAGTCAACGCTGTCAAATCGATCCAGCTTGTATCGCCACCTAAAATTTTGACAGCCCCTGACTGAAACATGATTCGGAAGATGAGCCAGTGCATAAGAAAGACAGCAGCAGGCGGAGGATCGTAATCTCTACGCGCGCAAAAAGCTCTCCAGCCTTTTCCTCCTTTCCATGAGGCATAGAAAATCCCGATGAATCCAGCCTCCAGCAGGAAGATGTCCCACTGATAGTTCATGAAGATGTCACCTACGGTTACGATCGAAAGATAAAGAGCCCAGAGGATAAATAATGCAGGTCCTGGCGTGAGCCCGATAAAAACTAAGAGACCAAGCACGCCGCCCATCACAGAGAGTAGTCCTATTTTTTCATGTAGATGGCCTAAGCGAAATATGGTCGGATATTGTAGCCAGAGGGAGCGCTTTTTTCTTTGCTCAAACGCCCTGATATTTTCGATGAGTTCATGGGCTGGAAGAATCCCTTTGTCGCCTACTAAACCTTGCCATTGGTAAGCCCAGGAAAAAAAGGCAAAGGCATAAATCAGTCCCAATAGACGAGGAAGATAATACCCGCTTGCGCGATATGAGGTTTTGATTGAGGACGGCGCCTGTGGAGGCGGGCTGTCTGTTTGAATTGCCATTGAAATACAATGGCCTAATCAGTGGCCAGATGCGATTTTTTTTAGGCCTGGTTAAGGCTTAGGGCTTATGAAAGGCTACAGGAGGGGGTTCGTCTTGGAGAATTTCATTTAATATATCTTGAATAGGTTTGTATCGAATAGGACGAGAGGTGTCTTCCTCGATTTTAAATGTCAGAAGAAGCTCGGCTTTCGAATTATCAGCAGACGAGTAAGCAATGAGTGTGGCTGAGCTTGTGCCTGCAGTCCGAGGTCGTCCACTGATTACTCCTTGTTTTTCATCGAGCTGTAGGCCGCTTGGAAGTTCTCCAATGATTGAAAAGCTGTCGGCATTGAAGTTTACTCGAATGACGTAGCTCAAAGAGCGATTGACTTGTCCACGTATGACGGGAGAACTGATAATTCGAGGTGGGGTCGGCGCCACTACACGGAGTGTGAATTTCTTTGCACCAGTGCCGGCTTCATTCACGGCTTTGATTTCGAAATTGAATAGGCCTGATTCTTCTGGCGTTCCCGATAGAATGCCATTGCGGCGGTCGAATTGAAGGCCTTTGGGAAGTTTTCCATCTATGAGGAAGGTTTTAATTTCTTGATCGGCTTCGATTTTTTGTTCGAACCGCTTACCAAGCTCCGAAGCTAAGCTTGAGATTGTTTTTATTTCGGGAGGCGGAGATTTGCTTATGTGAATGATCAATGGCTTTTCAGACTTGCCGCCGGCATTGATGGCAATCATGTTCACCTCATGACGACCTTCCTTTCGTGGAGTGCCTGAGATGCGAGCTGTTTTGGCGTCAAACGTCAATCCATCGGGTAGGGCACCATCTATTTGGAAACCAGTAGGATTGCCTGTGGCACGGATTTGATAATCGAAAGGCTGATTAACGAAACCTCGTTTGATTTCCTCACTTATAATTGTGGGGGCAGGAGGCTTGCTGATGGTAAATGTGACGGCTTTTGCAGAGTTGCCCTTGGCATTGAAGGCAGCTACAGTCACTGTAAAGGTGCCGGATTCTTGGGGCGTGCCACGGATGATTCCAGTGCCTTCATCCATGACTAATCCTTCAGGAAGTCGTCCTTTGAAGTTATAGGTCAACGCGGGCGCTTGAGTCCGGATCTGATAAGTGAGCGGCTGCCCAACAACCCCAGAGACGTTCGATGGACTCACTATTACAGGAGCTTCAGTAGCAAGCTTGCTAGAGTCAACTTTGGTGTTGCTCTTTTGATTTCCTTTTTCCCCGTCGTTTTTGTCCTTGGGGTCTGTGGCTTTGAGTTGAATATCAGGCGTCGGCTTGGGAGTTAGCGGAGGGCGTTGATTTGTTGAAGATCTTGAGGCAGGTCGAAGATTGATTTCTTGATCCTTTAGAGCAGCTTCTTCCGGAAACGTTCGGGTTGTCGGCTGGGAGGAGGGTAGGGATGGCGCAGTCAGCCTTGGGGAGCCGAAATTGGCAGCGGGTGGAGGATTAGGAGTGGGAGTGGGCATGGGAACGGGGGTTGAGATAATGGCTACGGTTTGGTTTACGATTGTGATGGTGAGATTTTTAACAGTTGTGCCTGCGCGGTTACTTGCGATGAGTTTAACTTCGTAAGTCCCCACCGCTTCAGGTGTGCCAAGGATATAACCCGTTCGGTTGTTTACTGAAAGGCCAGGCGGAAGTCCGGTAGCATCGTAGCGCGTCACTTCGCCTTCTGTATTAATGGCAAAGCCGAAAGCACTGCCCAGGACTCCTTGAATAGTATCAGGTGTCGTGATCACGGGTGGCGTCAGTGATGAGTCTTCGGGTTCAGTGACGTGTATGGTGAGCGCTTGATAACTTTCTCCCCCACTATTTGCGGCAAAGACATTCACCTGATATGTGCCTCGGGTGGTAATGCTTCCTTGAATGCGACCTGTGGCAGGATCAAGAATGAGGCCTGGAGGTAGACCGGTAGCTGAAAAACGAGTGGCCGGACGTAGAGTAGTGATTTGGAATGAACTAAAAACGCCTTGGCGGATGACCCATGTAGATGGACTTGTGATTTCAGGGACTTGCGGGAGAATCATCAATCTAAGAACTTTTTCGGTTGTCGCGCTTTGGTTTGTTGCGACTAAAGTGACGGAATATTGACCCGCTGCCGCAGGGATACCCGTGATGGTGCGCGTGTTGACATCAAATCTGAGATTGGCAGGAAGAGACAACACCGACACAGAGGTTGCATTTTCAGCTTGCACAGAATACACAAACGAGTTGCCTTCGACACCTGTAGCAGTGAGTGGCGAGGTGATAACAGGAGCTGCAAGTTGAACAACAAATTCTATCCTAAGTGTGCTTTCACCTACGGGATTTTTTGCGGTTAGAAAAACAGGAAATGTCCCAAGTCTAGTGGGAATGCCTGTGATTTGTCCCGTGCGTGCATCGAATTCCATCCAATCTGGCTTATCTCGCAGAATCCATTGATTGACCTCTCCACCCATATTTGTCGCAACTACGGGTTGCATGGCTTCATTGAGCTTCAGAACAACGATTTCGGGGCCTCTTAAATCTGGACGAGCCGAAATTTTGAAAATGGAGTTAAAACGGCTAACGCCTTGGTCGTTCTCTGCAAGAATCATAGCATTGAAGATACCGGCCACACTTGGTGTTCCAGTCACAATTCCCGTCGAGGAGTCGATAGTTAGCCCGTTGGGCAAACCCACTGCGTTCCAGCGAGTCGCTTGGCCACTGTTATTTCTGAACTGCACTGGATCAATGGCTAGACCAAGATAACCTTCAACATTCTTTGGAGCTACGATTCGGGGCGGAGGAGGGCGATGGCTGAATTTCACCACGAAAGCATCCATACTGCCTTGTAT